>DASPNQ010000161.1:0-3469 GCA_035626435.1 Vicinamibacterales bacterium | reverse complement strand
GATTCTCGGCAAACGCATCTCGGAGATCGCCGCCGAGCGCAAAGCGAACGTCTGGGACGTGTATTTTCAGTTGTTGCTCGACAGCGAGGGCCGCATCGGCGCGCTCTATCACATGATGAGCGAGCAGGATGTCGCGACTGGATTGCGGCACAGCCGCGTCACGATCGGCACCGACTCATCCGCGCTGCGGACCGAAGGGATTCTCGCGCGCGGCGCTCCGCACCCGCGCGCCTACGGCACCTTCCCGCGCGTGCTGGGGAAGTACGTGAGGGAGGACAAAATCATGACGCTGCCGGAAGCGATCGCGAAAATGACGGGCAATGCCGCCCTGCAGGTGGGGTTGCGCGACCGCGGTTTCGTGCGCGCCGGGCAGTTCGCGGATCTGGTGGTGTTCAACGCGGCGACGATCAAGGACAACGCCACCTATGAACGGCCGCATCAATACCCGACGGGCATCGAGCACGTGATCGTCAACGGCGTACCGGTGCTGGATCCGAAAGGGCTCACCGGCGCGCGACCGGGCCGGCCGCTGTACGGCCCGGCCCGGCAGCCGTGATCAGTACGCCTTCGTTCCGTTAATCCAAACGGAATCGATGCTGCGCATGTTGCGGATGTTCTGCAGCGGGTCGGCACTGAGAATCAGCAAATCGGCGGCCGCGCCCGCGGTCAGCGTGCCGAGCTGTCCCTGCTTGCCGTGACAGCGTGCGGCGTCACCAGTCGCCGAGACGAGCGCCTGCATCGGCGTCATCCCGGATTCGACCATCATTTCCAGTTCGAGATGCTCGAAGAAGCCCTGGAAACGCGCCGGCGGACCTGAATCCGTTCCCATCGCGATCCGGACGCCGCCGTCGGCCAGCGCCTTGAGGTTCTGCTTGGCCACTTCGAGGCTCGCTTTGTATTGCTGGCCGGCTTTCCACGCGGCGCTGTTGCGCACCTGCTCCTGGCGTTTCGGATCCTTGAGCTGTTCCGGCACGCCAGGCTCGGCGCCCTTCAGGAAGAACGCATCGTCGACCCACGGCGGGGTCGCGTCGTAGATGAACGTCGAGATTTCGCGTGTCAACGTCGGCGAATAACAGACGTTGCGCGACTTCATGCTGTTGATGAAGTCGTCATCCACCCGCACGTCACGAACGCTGTGCGCGATGAGATCGGCGCCGGCGGCAAGGGTCGCCTTGGCGTCGGCGAGGTAGTAAATGTGCACGGCCAGCGGCAGCTTGCGTGCGTCGGCTTCAGCGGCGACCGCGCGCCAGGCCGCCTCGGGCATTTTTCGCACCGCGCCGAGGTTGTCGTCGACTCGAATCTTCAACACGTCGGGCTTCATCGCCACGACCTTGGCGGTTGCCGCCAACGCCTGCTCCGGCGTGTCGCCGCCAATCACCGCGCCGGCAACGAAAATCTTCGCGCGATCGGTCGCGGCGGCGTTTTCATCACGAAGCGTGAAGCCGGCCGCCTGATCGTCGCCGAGGCTGAACACCGTCGTGACGCCGTACTTCGCGTAGGTCCGGAGCTGACGCAGCAGATTCTCGCGGGTGTACGCGGCGGGATCGGTGCGCAGGCCGGTGGTCGCCGGCACGTGGCCGTGCGCGTTGATCAGGCCCGGCATGATCGTCTTGCTCTTGAGGTCGACGCGCGTTGCGCCCGCCGGGATCGGCGTCGAGGCAGGCCCGACGGCGGCGATCGTCGCGCCCGTGACGACCACCGTGCCGTTCTCGATGACGCGGCCGGTGCCGTCGATGATGCGGCCGCCGACGAAGGCGGTGGTTTGCGCGACTGCGGGCGCGGCCATGGCCGCTAGTACGACCAGAACTGGGACCATTCGAAGGTTGCGCATGGGGCGGTAGCTTATCAGAGCGGTCTGATACCATTCCCTTGATGATTCCGTTGCAGGTCCTCGTCGCGGATGACGAACCGGTCTCACGAACGGTCGTCGGCGCGATGCTGCGGAAAGCCGGCTATCCCGTGCTGTACGCGCAGGACGGGGAACAGGCGTGGCAGCAACTCGACTGTGAGGATCCGCCCGCCCTGGCGTTACTGGACTGGGAGATGCCGGGACTGCAAGGGCCGGAGGTCGTGCAGCGGATTCGCGCGCGCCAGGCGCAGACGCCGACCTACGTCATCCTGCTGACGTCGCGCGATTCATCCGCGGATATCGTTCAGGGGCTTCGCGCCGGCGCGGACGATTATGTGACCAAGCCCGCCAACGAGGACGAGCTGATCGCGCGCGTCAACGTCGGCGCGCGCGTCGTGCAGTTGCAGACCGCGCTGGCCGATCGGGTGCGCAGCCTCGAAGAGGCCCTGGCGAACGTCAAGGCGTTGCAGACGCTGTTGCCGATGTGCGCCTATTGCAAATCCATTCGCAACGACCAGAACTATTGGGAGAAGGTCGAAACCTACTTCACGCAGCATTCGAACGTCTCGTTCACCCACAGCTACTGCCCGAACTGTTACGAGCGGTTCGTGCGTCCGGAACTCGAAGCGCTGGAGAGCACGCGCGCGGCACAGGACAAGCCCAAGCGCGGCTGAATGGAGCGAATCACGGCACTCGATGCGTCGGTCCTCGATAACCTGCGCCAGCTCACCAGCCCAGGAGAGCCCGATGTCCTGACCGAAGTGCTGAAACTGTTCCTGGCCGAAGTGCCGCGGCGGATGGACGTGCTGCGTAACGCCCATGGCGGTGGGAACATCGAAGAGGTGTACCGCTCGGCGCATTCGCTCAAGGGCAGCGCCGGCAACGTCGGCGCGCACGCGCTGGCGGAGGTCTGTCGCCTGATCGAGGAGCGCGGCAAGTCCGGCGATGCCGCCGCGCTACCAGCCCTCGTCGACGCACTGGACGTCGAGTATCGCAAAGTCGAAACCGAGATTCACCGGCTGATAGGAGTATGACGAGATGATCGTGCAACGTTATCCCGAACCATTCATCGCGCCGATGCGCGCCGAGTTGTCGCGCCTCGGTTTCGAAGATCTTCGCACACCGGACGCGGTGGACGCCGCCGTGAAGCAGCCGGGCACGACGATGATCGTGGTCAACTCGGTCTGCGGCTGCGCGGCGGGCAAGGCGCGGCCGGGCATCGCGATGGCGCTTGCCAAGGGCAAGCGGCCCGCTCACCTCGCGACGGTGTTTGCCGGCGCCGACGTCGAAGCCACCGAAACCGCGCGCGCGTACTTCACTCCCTATCCGCCATCGTCGCCCTCAATCGCGCTGGTCAAGGACGGCAAGGTGGTCTACATGATGGAACGGCGGGACATCGAGGTGCGATCAGCAGAGATGATCGCCGCGGACCTGCAGAAGGCGTTTGAGGAGTACTGCTGAGCAGTCTGCAGTCGACAGTCGGCAGTTAAGAGTTGCAGTTTTGCAGTCTTCAGTTCAGTGATGCAGTCGGCAGTTCGGTCGTGCAGTCGGCAGTTCGGTCGTGCAGTCGGCAGTTCGGTCGTGCAGTCGGCAGTTCGGTCGTGCAGTCGGCAGTTCGGT
>DASPNQ010000160.1:0-6015 GCA_035626435.1 Vicinamibacterales bacterium | reverse complement strand
GAAAGCGACACGGTACGGCGGGTACGCATCCGAGCGCAGCGCTTCGCCGCGCTGCTGCAATTTCGCGACGAAGCCGACCGCCTGCCGATAGAGGGCCGCGTGATCCGCGGGCGTTGCCAAGCCGAGATGCGCCTGGAGCGTGACATCGCCGAGATCTTCGAGCCCGAGCACGCCGAGCTCGTTCGAATAATGCAGGATGCGGGGTACCGGTAACGGCACTTCGCTGAACAATTTCGCGACCGCGACGAACGGCATCGTCGCGTAGTCGATGGCCCCGGCGTGCAACGCCAGCACGATCGACGTTCCGCTCTTCAGCAGGACGCGGAAGTAGCGTCGATCCGAAGCGTCGCCCGTCAACGGAACGACTTTGAGCGTCTGGGTGGAGAGGTGCTGTTCAGCGAGGTACTGCTCGATGCGGCTATCCATCACAGTGGCGTGGCGACGACCTCATTGTCGCGCATAACCAGCGAGCTGCGTGAGAAGCTCGCGCCGGGCGGGACCGCGACATCATCAACGGCGATGCAGCGCTCGAGCCGAGCGCCTGCGCCGATCCGTACACGATCCCAGAGAATCGACTCGCTGACGACGGCGCCGGCGGCAATGTCGCAGTCTCGGCCGCGATCGAGCCCTTGACGCTCGCGCGCGGCGATCGTGAGCGCGGTGTCGAGATAGTCGCTCGGCGACCCGACGTCGAAGAACTCCGCCGCGGTTTGAAACGTGCGAATCGCCTCGGGTTTGTTGGCCATCAGTCGTGGATACAGGCCATGCACGGTTTCCGACTTCGCGTCCGGATCGACGCCCGCAAACACCGCTGCGTTCACCGCTTGAATGCCGATGAAATGAAAGGCGCCCGGGTGGCGCGCGAAACCCTGGACGATCCCGTTTCGGTCCGCAATCACGCCGTTGTAATCCGCGCGCCCATCGACCACGGCCATCGTCACCAGGGCATTGGTGTCGACGTGCTGCTGCGTCAGGCTGGCGAGATCGACGTCAGCGAGCGTGTCGCCGTTGACGATGAGAAAGCGATCGGCGCCGAGGAGGGGCACCGCCCGCGCCGGGCCGCCGGCGGAACCGAGCAGCACCGGCTCCCATGAATAGCGGACCTCGAGGTCGAGCGCCGAACCGTCGCCGACGATTCGCGTGATGGATTCCGCGCGGTGGTGCAGGTTGAGCACGGTGCGTCGAACACCGGCGGCATGCAGCCACTTCAGGATCCGCACGACGAGCGGCGTTCCCGCCACCGGCAGCGCGGGCTTGGCTCGCACCGATGAGAGGGGATGGAGGCGCGTGCCGAGACCGGCGGCCAGCACCAGTGCCGGCCAATCAGCCAGGCTCATGGGTCGCCGCGAACACCATGTGGTGTCCCTCGAGACCGTTCGCGTCGCGATGCTGCAGGAACAGGAAACGGTACGAGTCGGTGATGTAGTCGGAGGTGGACCGGCCGAGCGCCCGTGCGGTCGCGTGAATCGCTGCTTCGGTGCCCTCGATCTCGACGAAGACGCCGACCGGGGTTTCGTCCACCGCGATGGTCACGTTGTCGGCGGTGAACTCCTCGCGGTACTTCTCATACCGGAACCACACGTGCAGGCCGAGCTCTTCGAGGATGGTCTGCAACACCGCGCCGTCCGAGACCACGGTCTCGTATTCCTCGCGGATCTTCACCGCGCCAGGAATGATCGGACCCTTCCAGGTCAGCAGGGCCTTGCCGCCTTCGGATCGCACCCGCAACGTCGATCGCTGGCGCCGCAGCTGCTCGTCGGCGGTGTCGAACAGGCAGTCTTCCTGCAGGCGCCGGCCGAGCAGGGGAGTCGCACCGAGCGCGAGAATCCGTTCTCGTGCCTGATCGGCACTGTCGAAGCGAAGTTTGATCTCGCGCTCTTTGGCCATCCAGGCGCCGACGTTATTCCTTTCGAACCGTAAAGAACTGTTCCTGGCCGCCGCGCAGCACGAGCAGGAACGCCGTGCCGCCGGACGGCACCTGATTGAGGATCCGGCTGGCTTCCTGCGGCGTGCGCACGGCCTGTCGGTTGACCCTCGTAATGATGTCGCCGCGAACGATCCCCGAGCGAAACGCCGGGCTGCCTTGCTCCACGTCCGACACCAGCACGCCCTGCGCGTCGGCAGGGGCGCGGAGACGGCGCGCCGCATCCGGGGTCAGCGTCGACAGCGTGATGCCGAAACCCTGCGAATCCTGGTCGTCAGGTTCGTTCGAGGTGCGAGTCTCGGCCGGGCGTGTGCCTTCGGCTTCGAGATCGAGCTCGTCGACCGTGATCGACAAGGTCCGTTCCTGTTTGTCGCGCAAGATCTTGATCGGCACGGTGGTGCCCGGCTTGGTCGCGACGACGGTCGCGACGAGCTCGTCGCGGTTCTTGACGGGCTTGCCGTTGAATTCGATGATCACGTCGCCCGGCTCGATGCCGGCCTTGGCCGCGGGCCGGCCGCGCGTCACGGTGCCGACCAGCGCGCCTTTACGTTCCTTCAAGCCGAATTCTGCCAGCGCGTCCGCCGGCACCGGCGAGACCTGCACGCCGATCACGCCGCGCGACACCTTTCCGGTAATCAGCTGCGGGATCAGCTCGCGGACGCTGTTGATCGGAATCGCGAAGCCGATGCCGATGTTGCCCTGCTGACGCGCATCGGTATAGATCGCCGTGTTGATGCCGACGACTTCGCCACGCGCATTGAGCAGCGGGCCGCCGGAGTTGCCGGGATTGATGGCCGCGTCGGTCTGCAGCACGTCCGCGAAGCGCTGCTCGGCGATCGGGAAGGACCGCGCCGTCGCGCTGATCACGCCGACGCTGACGGTGTGGGCCAGCCCGAACGGGTTGCCGATCGCCATCACCCAGTCTCCGGGCTGCATCTGCTCCGAATCACCGAACTTGACTTCGATCAGGTCTTTCTTCGGCTGCACCAGCTGAATCAAGGCGCTGTCGGTCAGCGGATCGCGTCCCACCACCTTGGCCTCGTGGAACACGTCGCCCTCTTCGCCAAGGAAGTTGACTTCAATCTTGGTCGCGTCCTGCACGACGTGATTGTTGGTAAGGATATAGCCCTGGGTTTTGTTGATGACGAAACCCGTGCCGGCGGCTTGTGTTTCCTGTTCGCGCGGGCGCTGCGGCCGCTGGCGATTGCCCTGGCCGCCGAAGAAGCGCTCGAGCAAGTCGTCGCCGCCGCCGCCGCCGAAAAACTCGGTCATCTCCTGCGCGCGCTGGCGCGACGTGCTGCGGATATTGACCACGGCCGGCGACATCGCTTTGGCGATGTTGCGGAAGGTGCCGGCGTCGACCGGACCGCTGAGCGGCGCGCTATTCATCGGCGGCGCCGCGATGCTCGACGTCTGCGCCGACGAGGCGGGCGTCAGGTCCAGCCGCGAAGCGATCACCATCCCGACCGCCAGCGAAGCCACCATGATCAATAACGAATAGAACAGCGTCGTTTTCCCGCTCGACATGCTTCCTCCAAGATTCCCGACGAAGCGGCTCTTCACCGCGCCGGCGAGCCTACACTAACGAAAGGATAGCGTTTTGACGTGGGCCAGTCACTTCTGGTCCTGTCGCCGTCCAGACCATATTGATCTCGGTCCGGACCCCAAAATCCTTGAAATACAGCCCGGGTTCAATGGTGAACCCGCTCCCCGGGATGAGCCGGCGCTCATCGTGCGTCTCATAGTCGTCGAGATGCGCCCCGTTGCCGTGCACATTTTCGCCGAGGCTGTGGCCGGTTCGGTGCATGATCGCGGCCTCATAACCGGCGTCGATCAGAACCTGCCGGGCCGCCTGGTCCGCTTGGAACCCGCGCACGTCACGGCCGGCCCGCGCACCGTCCACGACGGTCGATACCGCCGCGTCGCGTGCGTGCGCGATCGCGGCAAACGCGTGGGTCATCCGCTCCGGCACGTCCACGCCCGCAAATCCCATCCAGGTGATATCGGCGTAGACCGCACCCGCGGTGTTCAACTTGCCCCAGAGGTCGATCAATACGAGCTCATTCTTGCGGATCACGCGATGCTGCGCAGCGTTTGCGAGGTAATGCGGATTGCCGGCGTTCTCCTCCGCAGATACGCACGGGGCCGAATCGGCGACCAGTCCTTCGTCCTGAAACCACGCCACCATTTGTTGCTGGATGTCGTATTCGGTTGTCGGCACGCCGTCGCGCAATCGCCTGGCAATCGACGCGAATGCCTGGTCCTTGATGCGATGCAGCTTGTCGGACGCCGTGCGATGCGACGCGATCGCCGCATCGTTCCAGCGCGCCTCGAACTGCTGGATCAGGTCGCCTGACGAGACCACGGCGACGCCGAGCGATCGAATCAATTCGACGGTGCCGGCATCGACACGAGACACATATGGGATCGCGCAGTTCGGCGAGTATTCCATCGCGACGCGAGTGACGCCGCCAAGCAACGAGCGGAGGCCGTCTAATAACTGTGTGCGGCCGGCATAAATGATTTTCGATCCCGGCAGGTGATCGAGGTTGTAACGCTCGATGGCGTGAACGAGCGCGCGCGGCTCGCCGGTGTGAGGAATGAGATAGAACCACCGCCGCGTTGCCAGATGACCAGCTTCAGCGAGCCCGGCCATGCGGTATGCGACAGGGTTCGAGCCGTGAAAATCGTAGAGCAGCCAGCCGTCGACGCCCTCCACGCGCAAGGCCTGCTGAACGGCGGCAATCTCGAGCGCCATATTCACCCGATTATACGGTCCACTCTGCGGGCCTATAATCAGGCAGACAGGCAGAAAGGCAGACAGGCAGACAGGCAGACAGGCGGACAGGCAGACAGGCAGGCAGTTCGGAATCTTTATGACGAAGCGAATTCTTCTGTGCGTCTTGACGATCGCGCTGGCGGGTGCGAATGGTGAGGTGCGCGGGCAGTCGCCGGTGCCGCCACCACAGCAGCCGCCGCTCACCTTCCGCGCGGAAGTCAACTACGTGGAGGTCGACGCGCGCGTGCTCGACGCGGCGGGCAAGTTCGTCACCGGTCTCACGGCGGCCGATTTTCAGGTGTTCGAGGACGGACGCCCGCAGAAGGTCACGACGTTTTCGCTCGTCAACATCCCCGTCGAACGCACCGAGCGGCCGCTGTTCGCGTCCAAGCCGATCGAACCCGACGTGCGCACCAACCTGCAGACCGCCGACGGCCGCATCTATGTCCTCGTGCTCGACGACCTCCATACCGCGGCGCTGCGGTCGCAGCGCATCAAGGCTGCCGCGCGCATGTTCATCGAGCGCTACGTCGGCGCCAACGACCTGGTCGCCGTCGTGCACACCAGCGGCCGGAGCGATGCCGGCCAGGAATTCACTACCAGCCAGGCGCGGTTATTGGCCGCGGTTGACAAGTTCATGGGCCGCAAGCTCACCTCATCGACCCTGAACATGATCGGCGACGTGCAAAATCGCGCCGGCACGGCGCTGGCCAGCGATCCCGCTGTCGATCTCGACGACAAAGAGCGCGGCTACAACGCCCGGAACGCGCTCGACTCGGTCCGCAATCTCTCGACCTATCTTGGCAACATCCGCGGGCGCCGCAAGGCGCTGGTGTTCTTCAGCGAAGGCATCGACTACAACGTCGACAACATGTTCAGCGATCAGATCACCGAGGCGTCGGCGGTGGTCGCCGCGACGCGGGACATGATCGCGGCGGCAACACGGGCGAACGTCGCGGTATACGCGGTCGATCCACGCGGCCTTGGCGCGGAGTTCGACGAGCTCGCATCCGTGCAGTCGTTCCCGGACGACACCAGCCTTGGCCTCGGCATGTCGGCGATCTTCAACGAGGTCCGGCTGGCGCAGGACAGCCTGCGCGTGATGGGCGAGGAAACCGGCGGTTTTGCCGTGGTCAATCGCAACGATTTCGGTAACGCCTTTCAGCGCATCGTCGACGACAACAGCTCGTACTACGTGATGGGCTATTACTCGACCAACGATCGGCGTGACGGGCGTTTCCGCAAGATCGAGGTGCGGCTGGCGAATCGACCAGGCCTCACGGTGCGCGCCCGCAAGGGCTACGTCGCGCCG
>DASPNQ010000159.1:0-9216 GCA_035626435.1 Vicinamibacterales bacterium | reverse complement strand
ACGAGCGAAGGGGAGTTCTGGGAATCGCTCAACACCTCGTGCGTACGCCAGCTGCCGATCGTCTACTTGGTCGAAGACAACGGCTACGCCATTTCAGTGCCGGTCGAAGTGCAGACCGCGGGCGGCGACATCTCCCGGCTGGTCGAGTCGTTCCCCAATCTGAAGTTGTGGCGCTGCGACGGTACGGATTTCCTCGAGAGCTACCGCACGCTCGGCGAGGCCGTCGCCCACGTTCGCCGCGAGCGCAAGCCGGCATTCGTACACGCCAAAGTGATTCGTCCGTACTCGCACTCGCTATCGGACGACGA
Organism: Vicinamibacterales bacterium; assembly: GCA_035626435.1. Taxonomy (GTDB): domain Bacteria; phylum Acidobacteriota; class Vicinamibacteria; order Vicinamibacterales; family UBA2999; genus 12-FULL-67-14b. The sequence continues at coordinate 8,908 of DASPNQ010000159.1, read as the reverse complement.
GCGGCTGTACAAGACGCCGGAGGAGCGCAAGGCGGAAGCGCAGCGCGATCCGCTGAAGAAGATGCGCGAGTTCCTGACGCAAAACGGCATCGCCGCCGAAGCCGACTTCGACGAGATTGCCGCGTCGGTCGATCGCGAGATCGCGGAGGCGACGGACTTCGCCCTCAAGGCGCCGCGGCCCTCCGTCGACACGGCAACCTCGTTTGTCTTCTCGCCGACGGTCGATCCGTCAGCGGCGGCGTTCAGCACCGAGCCGCAGGCGGAGGGCAAAGCCGACACCATGGTCTCGGCGATCAATCGCACGCTGAAAGACGAGATGTCGCGGAATCCGCGCATCGTCGTGTTCGGCGAGGACGTCGCCGACGCCAGCAAGGAAACCGCGCTGCCGCATGTGCCCGGCAAGGGCGGCGTCTTCAAGGTCACGCACGGATTGCAGAAGCTGTTCGGCGCCGACCGCGTTTTCAATTCGCCGCTCGCCGAAGCCAACATCGTCGGACGCGGTGTGGGCATGGCGACGCGTGGACTGAAGCCTGTCGTCGAGATCCAGTTCTTCGACTACATCTGGCCGGCGATGATGCAGCTCAAAGACGAAATGTCGATGCTGCGTTACCGCTCGGGCGGCAACTGGTCGTGTCCGATGGTCGTGCGCGTGCCGATCGGCGGCTACCTGCGCGGCGGTGCGCCGTATCACAGCCAGTCCGGCGTCAGCATTTTTGCGCACTGCCCCGGCGTCCGCATCGTGTTCCCGAGTAATGCGGCCGACGCGGCTGGTCTGCTGCGCACGTCGATCCGCTGCGACGATCCGGTGTTGTACCTCGAGCACAAGCACCTGTATCGCCAGACCTACAACAAAGGCGCCTATCCGGGGCCCGAGTACATGATCCCGTTCGGCAAAGGCTCGCTGCGCCGCGACGGCGCCGACATCGTGGTGCTGACATGGGGAGCGCTGGTGCAGCGATCGCTGCTCGCCGCGCAGCAGGCGGAGAAGGACGGCGTCAGCGTGGCCGTGTTCGACCTGCGGACGATCATGCCGTACGACTGGGATGGCATCGCCGCGCTGGTGAAGAAGACGAACAAGGTCGTCGTTGCGCATGAAGACACGTTGACCTGCGGCTTCGGCGCCGAGATCGCGGCCCGAATCGGCGAAGAGCTGTTCGAGTATCTCGATGCGCCGGTGACGCGCGTGGCCGCGCTCGATTGCCCGGTCGCCTACTGCCCCGACCTCGAAGAAGCGATCCTGCCGCAATCATCGGACGTGCTCGCGGCGATCAGAAAACTGGCGGCGTACTAGTCGCCGGCCAGTAGCGGGTCGCCGGAAATGCGCACTGGCGTTGTCCTTCTCGCGGCCGGCTGCTGGATGTTCACGGCCGTCGCCGCCCAGCCTCAACGCCCCTCGCCAGGCGCCGTCGAGATCCTCAAATCCGTCGACGCGCTGGCTCCTCACGTCGTCGGGCTGTTTCGCGACCCGATCGGCTTCAAGCAGACGGCCAATGGCGACTACTACGTATTCGACCGGCGCGGACACACCGTCTATGCGGTCGACCCCTCGGGCGAGAAGGCGCAAAAGCTCGTGCAAATCGGCGCCGAGGAAGGCCGGCTGATCGAGCCCAGCGCATTCGATGTCGCGGTCAACGGCAGCTTTGCCGTCGCCGACGCGCCGAACAATCGCGAGCGCGTGCAGATCTTCGACGCCGCGGGCGTGCGAACCGGCGGGTTCATCCTGCCCGGTCGAGGAGTATCACGCGTGGTGCTGGGCTCGCTGGCGCTCAATGGCGTTGGCACGCTTGCCTTCGATGGAAGGCGCCTGTTGATGAGCCATGTCGAGAGCGGTTGGCTGATGCACGAGTACGCGCTCGATGGCACGCCGGTGCGATCGATCGGCCAGCTTCGCAAGACCGGCCACGAGTCCGATCGCGAATTGCATCTCGCGCTGAACTCGGGAATCCCGATTGCAGATCCCGCCGGCGGGCATTTTTTCGTCTTCATGGCCGGTGCGCCGGCATTTCGAAAGTACGACGACAAGGGCCAACTGCTGTACGAACGGGTCATTCAAGGCCGCGAGATCGATCCGTTGGTCGCGGCAATTCCCGATCGCTGGCCCCGACGCTCCGGCACCGAGCAGCCGCTGGTCGCGCCGCTGATTCGAACCGCGTCCGTAGATCGATCCGGCAGACTCTGGGTGTCGTTTACGATTCCGTTCACCTACGTTTACGACGCCTTCGGAGAGAAAATCCGGACCGTGCAGTTTCGTGGCGCCGGACTCATTTCGCCCACCAGCCTGTGGTTCAACGCGCGAGGCCGCGTCCTGGTCACTCCGGGGTGCTACGAGTTCAACGCCAATTGATCGAGCCGTTGTTGGCATGGCGCGCCACCGGTAACACGGGTAAAATCGAACGTTTGGGACGATTGCATTTGATGAAAGACGTGAAGTTCTGGGCAAGGGTGATCTGGTTCGTGCTGCTGGTCGCAGTCGCGGCGTGCAGCAAGACACCACCGCCGACCGCGCCGACCCCGCCACCGCCGCCTCCGCCCCCGCCAGTCGCGAATCCACCGTCGATCGCGTGCGGCGAGGGCATTTCGCGGTCGACCGTGAACGCCGGTGGCCTGGTCATCACCTACGAGACGCCGCCGGTGTCCGACGGGCAGGGATCGGTGAGCGTCACCTGTTCACCGGAATCCGGTCACACGTTTCCAATCGGTACCACGCAGGTATCCTGCACCGCGACGGATACCCTCAACCGCAGCGCCACGTGCAGCTTTACGATCAGCGTCACGAAGCTGCCGACCTTGTCGCGCACGCGCTTCCTCGCCTTTGGCGACAGCATCACGGCGGGAGAAGTGACGTTCCCGGTGGGCTCGTTGTTCACTGCTACGAGCAGCTTCACCAAGCAGGTGGTGATCCCGACGCTGGCATATCCCGCGGTGCTCGAGCGCACGCTGCGCGGCCGCTACCCGTCGCAGGCGAGCACCATCGTCGTCGCGAATTACGGCTTGTCCGGCGAGAAAGCGATCAACGCGCGCAATCGGTTTTTCGACGCGCTGACCGTCGTCAGGCCCGAGGCCGTATTGTTGATGGAAGGGTATAACGACATTCCCGGGGGCCTTGACGGCGCGGCCAGCGGTGCCGCGAACGAGATACGCATCATGGCTGCGGAAGCGAAGCGCCGCGGCGCCCTCGTCTATCTCGCAACGCTGGCGCCGGGGCGGCCGAACGGCGGCCGCACAATCGGCCAGATCTTCATCGACGACTACAACAACCGGATGCGCGTGGTTGCGGCACAAGAAGGCGCGGTGCTGGTCGACATCTACAACTCGCTGCGCACCGATATCAACCGCTACATCGGCGTCGACGGGCTGCACCCGAACGAGGTCGGCTACGCCAAGATCGCCGACACGTTCTTCCAGGCGATTCAGAACACACTCGAAGTGCGATAGGCTGCGTTCATGCTGCCCCCTCGCCGAGGGTCCGGGGCACAACTCGTCGCCGAACGGCTGACGCGATCGTTCGGCGATCGCATCGCGGTAGACGATGTGTCGCTGTCGGTGGGTGCGGGCGAAATCGTGGCGTTGCTGGGTCCGAACGGTGCGGGCAAGACGACGACCATGCGGATGCTCGCCGGCTTGATCCTGCCTGGCGGCGGCCGCATTGCGATCAACGGCGTTGAAGTCACCAGGGCGACGGCCGGTCAGGCGCGACATGCCATCGGCCTGCTGACGGAAGCGCCGGGGCTGTGGGAACGCCTGCCGGTCAGGCTGAATCTGCTGACCTACGCAAAACTGCAGGGCGTGCGCGGCCCGGCGGCGCGCGTCGAGACGCTGTTGCGGCGCCTGCACCTCGCCGATCGCGCCGATGACACGGCCGGCACGCTGTCGAAGGGACTGAAGCAGCGGGTCGCGATTGCACGTGCGTTGCTGCACGAGCCGCAAGTCGTACTGCTCGACGAGCCGACATCCGGCCTCGATCCCGCCAGCGCGCGTCAGATGCGCGATTTGATCGCGGAGCTGCGTTCGGAAGGGCGCGCGATCCTGGTCTCGACGCATAATCTCGGCGAAGCCGAAGAACTGTCCGATCGCATCGCGATTCTGAGGACGCGCCTGCTGGCATGCGATTCGGCCGCGGCGTTGCGCAACGCCGCCGGCGTCAGCCGCGTCATCGTCGAGGTGCAAGGCTCGCGCGAGCCACTCGATATCCCGATCAAAGACCTCTCAGAGGTTCCCGCCATCGTGGCGCGCCTGGTTGCCGAGGGACGGGGCATTATTCGCGTCACGCCCGATCAGCGATCGCTCGAGCAGGTCTATCTCGACTTGGTCGGAGCCGAGCCATGACGTGGTACCGGATCGCGGCACTGGCGCGCAAGGACGCGGCGGAACTGTTGCGGAATCCGGGCGCAATCCTGCCGGCGATTCTGATGGTGTTCGCGTCGCTGTTTCCGGCGTTTCTGGTGATCGTCGTCACACCACGATTGATTGGCGAACGCCTCGAAGAGTCTGAATTCAGCGAACAGGCTGCGAACGCCGCCGCGAGCCTGCCTGAACTGGCGGGCCTGGCGGGGGACGGTCTGGTGCAGGCCTACATGTTCCATCAGTTCTCGGTTCTCCTGTTGCTGGTGCCGATCGTCGGCGCGATGGCTCTGGCAACCCACGCGGTGATCGGCGAGAAACAGGCAAAGGCTCTCGAGCCAATCCTGGCGACGCCAATCACGACGATCGAGCTGTTGGTCGCGAAAACGCTCGCGCCATTTCTGTTCGCTTTGGCGCTGTCGTGGACGGCGGTGCTTCTCTATCTGCTTGGTGCGTGGCTGTTCGGCGAGCCGGGCGTCTGGCAGGCGGTCGCCGGCGGCCGTCTCGTGGTGATGTTTGTCGTCGTGGGACCGCTCGTTGAACTGGCGGCGCTGCTACTGTCGGTGATCGTCTCTTCGCGAGCGAGCGACCCCCGCTCAGCGCAGCAAATCAGCGCGTTGTTGATACTGCCCGTGACGGCGGTGTTCATCGCGCAGCTGATGGGCGCGCTGATCCTGAGCGTCGCGATGCTGCTGGCCGCGGCGCTGGGTGCCCTGCTGATCAACCTGGGTTTACTGGCGGTGGGCGTCCAGGTATTTCACCGCGAAACCATCCTGACGCGATGGACGTAGCGGCGCACCGCCCGCGGTTCACGTTGACATGTCGCCGCAGCTGAATGAATATTCATTCAGTAGCGCCGCGATGCGTGCCAGCTCATCCGCCCGTCGTCTCTCGGTGGTTCGACAACCGGCTCAGGCGTCCGACAAACGTGACGTAATTCTGCGCGCTGCGACCAAGGTATTTGCGCAAAATGGCTTTTTCAATTCGCAGGTCGCGGACGTCGCGAGGGTCGCGGGCGTCGCGGCCGGCACCGTCTACCTGTACTTCAAAAGCAAGGACGACCTGCTGGTCTCGATCTTCGAGCGCTCGATGCGGGCGGTGCTGGCGGAGTGCCGCGGTGCGACGGACGGGATCGGCGACCCGGCGGAGCGGCTGCGCCGTGTCGCCCGCCTGCATCTCGAACGGCTCGGCCGCGATCGCGATCTCGCGGTGGTGTTTCAGGTCGAGCTGCGGCACTCGGTGAAGTTCATGGAGCGCTTCTCGGAAACGTTTCTGCAGGATTACTTCAAGCTGATTCGTCAGGCCATCGCCGACGGCCAGCACAGTGGCGCGTTCCGCAAGGACATCAGCGCCACCACCGCCACCAAGATGTTCTTCGGCGCACTCGACGAAATGGCCACCAACTGGGTGCTGAGCCGGCGCCGCTACGATCTCGGCGCCGAAGCGGGCGCGGTGGCGGATCTCTTCATCAACGGAGTGAAACGGTGACCGCCATCAACTCGGTCGCGGTGCTGGGCGCCGGGACCATGGGCGCGCAGATCGCGCTGCACTGTGCGAATGCCGGCATTCCGGTCCTGCTCCTCGACCTCAGCGCCGACGTCGCGAAGCAGGGACTCGATCGGGCCCGCGCGCTCAAACCGGACCCGCAATTCACTCCGGACGTTTTCAGGCTGGTCGCGACCGGCGGTTTCGATACGCATCTCGATGCGATCGCGCGGTGCGACTGGATCATGGAAGCCGTGGTCGAACGGCTCGACGTCAAGCAGCAGCTGCTCGCCAAGGTCGACGCGAAGCGCCGGCCGGGCTCGATTGTCAGCTCGAACACATCGGGAATTCCGGTTGCCGCGATTGCCCAGGGCCGATCCGATGACTTCCGCAAGCATTGGCTCGGCACGCACTTCTTCAACCCGCCCCGCTACCTGCGACTGCTCGAGATCATTCCGACGGCCGAAACCGATCCATCGGTCGTGAGCACGATGGTGAAGTTCGGCGATCACGTGCTCGGTAAAGGCGTGGTGATTGCCAAGGACACGCCCAACTTCATCGCGAACCATGTCGGACTGTACGGCGTCGCCCGAACGCTGGACGCGCTCGCCACCGGCAAGTACACCATCGAAGAGATCGACGCGATCACCGGACCGGCGGTCGGCCGGCCGGGCAGCGCGACGTTCCGCACCATGGATATCGCGGGCATCGATGTGCTCGCGCAGGTGCTCCGCAATTTGAGCGAGCACCTGACCAGTGACGCCGATCGCCAGGCGTTTGCCGTCGCACCCCTGGTCGATGCCCTCATCGAGAAAGGCGCGCTCGGCGAGAAAACCGGCAAGGGCTTCTACCAGCGCCGCAAGAGCGCGGCCGGCGAGACGGAAATCTGGACGCTCGATCCGGCGACGCTCGAATATCGTCCCAAGCAGTCGGCGCGCATTGCTTCGATCGAAGCAGGCAAGTCGATGGATGACCTCGCCGAGCGGGTGCGGATGCTGTTCAACAGCAAAGACAAGGCCGGCGAATTCCTGCGCGCGACGCTGGCCCCGACGCTCGTCTACACCGCGCGCGTGACGCCGCAGATCGCACACTCGATCGATGACGTCGACCGCGCGATGCGCTGGGGCTTCGGCTGGGAGCTCGGCCCATTCGAGTTGATCGACGTGATCGGCGCGAAGGACGTTGTGGCGGCGGCGCAGGGCACGCACGTCATGGCAGGCGGCATCCCGCCGCTGATCGCCAGCCTGCTCGAAGCGGGGGTGCCGCGATTCCGCGAGGGGCTGGTCAAACCCGCGTCGCCAGATCTGCAAATCCTCCGCACCGCGAAGGAGCAGGGCCGCGTCATCAGGAAGAACGCCGGCGCCAGCCTTGTCGATCTCGGCGACGGCGTCATTGCCGTCGAGTTCCATTCGAAGATGAACGCGATTGGCGGTGACACCATCCAGATGCTGCAGGCCGGCGTCAAGGAAGCCGCGAAAAGCGGTCAGGCGCTGGTGATCGGCAACGACGCGCCGAATTTTTCCGCCGGCGCCAACCTGATGCTGGTGCTGCTCGAAGCACAGGAAGGCAATTGGGACGAGCTCGATCTGATGATTCGCACGTTCCAGCAGACGACTCTGGCGTTGCGCTACAGCGCGGTTCCAGTCGTGGCGGCGCCCGCCGGTCTGTCGCTCGGCGGCGGCACCGAGATTCCCCTGCACTGCGATCGCGTGCAGGCCGCTGCCGAAACCTACATGGGCCTCGTCGAAGTGGGCGTCGGCGTAATCCCCGCCGGGGGCGGCACCAAGGAAATGCTGGTGCGAGCGATGGCCCAGCTGCCGTCCCCGCAAAGCGATCCGCTGCCCTACGTTTCCAAGGCGTTCGAAACCATCGCGCTGGCCAAGGTTTCGGCCAGCGGCCCCGACGCTCAGCGACTCGGCTATCTACAAACGACCGACGCGTTCACGATGAACCGCGAACGGCTCATGGCCGACGCCAAAGCCAAGGCGCTCGAGCGCGTACGCGAGGGATACCACCCGCCCGCGCCGCGCACGGCGATTCCGGTCGGTGGGGAATCGGTGACCGCCGCCCTGAATCTCGCCGTGCATCTGATGTGGCGCGCGGGCCGCGCAACGGATCACGACGCGCTGATCGCGCGGAAGCTCGCTCACATTTTCGGTGGCGGCAACCTCCCGCACCCGACGACGGTCGGCGAACAGTACTTGCTGGATCTCGAGCGCGAAGCGTTCATGAGCCTGCTCGGCGAACGCAAAACGCTCGAGCGGATCCAGCACACGTTGAAAAGCGGAAAGCCGTTACGCAATTGACGCAGAAAGGGTACGCGACACCGTGACACGCGACGGGCTTGTCGATCGCGGATCGGGCACGCCGATCGTGCTCATTCCCGGGCTGCAGGGCCGGTGGGAGTGGATGCGTCCGGCGGTCGACGCGCTGGCACGGCATCACCGCGTGATCACCTTCTCGCTGTGCGACGAGCGGACCAGCCCCTTCCCATGCGACCCGGACAAGGCGTTCGAGAATTACGTCGAGCAAGTCGAGATCGCGCTCGATCGCGCCGCTGTCGAGAAAGCCGTCATCGCCGGGGTTTCGTACGGCGGGTTGATCGCCACTGAATACGCGGCCCGTCGCCCGCAGCGCGTGCAGGGTCTGGTGCTCGCAAACGCGCTGCACAAGACGTGGCATCCCAATCCGCAGCAAAGCCGCTTCCTCAAGGCGCCGCGCCTGATGTCGCCGCTGTTTGTCGCGACGGCGCCACAGCGGATGCGCGCCGAGCTGGCCGCGGCCTTCCCGCGCTTCTTCGCGCGGCTGAAGTTCAGCGTCAGCTTTGGCAGCAACGTCCTGTTCGCGCTCACGTCACCAGCGCGGATGGCGCGACGGATTGAATGGTCGTCGCGGCATCGCTTCGCCGATGCCAGCCGCATTGCCGCCCCGACGCTGATTGTGACCGGGGAACCCGACCTCGATCGAGTCGTCCCGGTCGACGTCACCTGCCGCTACCTCGATGAGCTCCACTCGGCGGAGCATGTCGTATTGAAGCGCACGGGCCACAACGGCCTGGTGACGCGGCCCGACGAATTCGCCG
>DASPNQ010000158.1:0-27661 GCA_035626435.1 Vicinamibacterales bacterium | reverse complement strand
ACGGTCTGTGGCGGGGCGAGCGCATCCTGCCGGCCGATTGGCTGGAATTCATCTCAACGCCGGCGCCCGCAGATCAATCGCGCGGCTACGGCGGCCAGTGGTGGTTGAATCGCGGCGGGCAATGGAAAGGCGTCCCCGAGGATGCGATCCGTGCCTCGGGCCATATGGGTCAATACACGCTCGTGGTGCCGTCGCGTGATGCGGTGATCGTCCGTCTCGGTCCCAGCCCGCGTGGCGCCGATGCGTATTTCACCGAGCTGGCGTCGCGCGTCCTCGCAGCGCTGCCGCAATGAACGCGGCGACGCGGCTACGGCACCGCGATCGACTCCCCGGTCCGCAGCGGCGTCGTGATCGGTAGCCGCCGCGCCTTGGTTGCCTGCTCGAAGCTGTAGCCGATCGCGAGCAAGCGCGCTTCGGTGAAGGCAGCGCCCATGAACGACAGGCCGACCGGCAGATCGTCGGTGGTAAACCCGGCAGGCACGATCAACTCAGGGAAGCCCGACAGGTTCGCCAGATTCGACCCGGACGCCGCGCCGCCGCCAGGCACATCAGGGGGCGCCGCGTTCAGTTGCGGACGGCGGGACGCGGTCGGATAGGCGATCGCATCGAGCGAGTTGGTCGTCAGGATGCCGTTCAGGACGGCGCGGACCAGCGGCAACGCATGATCGCGCACCGACGTGTATTGATAATCGTTGACGGTGCCGCTGTTCGATTCGCGCACCATCAGCGTCCACCTCCCAGGATTGGGGCTGGCGCCGTCAGGACGAGGCGCGTTCACCCGCCGCGCGCGATCGATCAGGTCCGCGATGCTTTTTGGATATTTCGGTCCAAGCGTCTTGAGATACTCCGCAATCTGCACGACGAATTCGGGATAGCGAATCGCGTTGTAGTACTCGCCCTTTGCGTCGAGCAGCCATCTCGGCACGCGCACGTCGACGATCGTCGCGCCCTGCCTGCGCATCGTGTCCAGCGCCGACTCGACCACCCAATCGACGTCGCCGTCCTGTCCCATGAAATCGCGCGCGATGCCGATGCGCGCGCCGGCGAGCGCGTCCGGTTTTAGCGCCTGCGTGTAGTCCGCGATCGCCTGCCGATCGCGCGCCCCGGTCGCAGGATCGGCAGTGTCGACGCCGGCGAGCACGCCGAGCACCGCGGCGACATCGTAGACGTGACGGGCCATCGGACCGACCGTGTCGAAGCTGAGAGCGAGCGGAATCACCCCGTCACGACTGACCAGACCCATCGTCGTCTTCATGCCGGCGATGCCATTGGCAGTCGATGGTCCGCGCACGGATCCACCGGTGTCGGTGCCGAGACCGGCGACGGCGAAAGCGGCGGCGATGGCGATGCCGGTGCCGCCGGACGATCCGGACGGGGAACGCAGGAGGTCATGGGGATTCAGCATTTGGCCACCCAGCGAGCTGTGGGCGGCGCCGGATGCGAATTCGGACAGGTTCGTCTTCGCAATGATCACCGCGCCAGCGTCACGCAGCTTTTTCACCACGAACGCATCGTCTGGCGGCAGCGAGCCCTCGAGGAGCACCGAACCCCCTGTGGTGGGCATGTCGGCAGTGTCGATGTTGTCTTTGATCACGACCGGGATGCCATGCAACGGCGATCGCGGCCCTTTGGCCTTGCGCTCGGCATCCATTGCCCGGGCGGACTCGAGCGCGCGTGGATTGACCGTGATCACCGATCGCAATGCGGGTCCCTTACGATCGAACGCGTCGATCCGGGACAGAAACATCTGCACCAGCCGCTCCGAGGTCAGCGTGCCTTTCGCAAACGCGGCGTTGATGTCAGCAATCGTTGCGCTGTCGAGATCGAGCGCCCGCTGCGCTGATGGTGTGACAGCAGCGAATAACAGTGCCATAACCGCCAAACCGGCCCGAGCGAAGAATCCCATGAGCCGGAACTTTAACGCAGAAGGTGGATTAACATCTCGCGCATGACACGCATGCCACGTTTTGCGCTTCCCGTCGCTGTCCTGATTCTGGCAGCGGCGCCGTCGGGTCAGCAGGCCTCCGTCACCATCGAGACGTTGATGGCGACGCCGTTTCCGACCGAGCTGGTCGCGGCGCCGGCCGGCGGTGCGGTCGCGTGGGTCTCGAGCAACAGCGGTGTGCACAACATTCTGATCGCCGAGCCTGGCCCCGGGTCTGGTGCGGCGGCCGGACGCAGCGTTCACAAATGGCGCGCTGTGACGAGTTACACAGGAGACGACGGCCTGTGGATCAGCGAGCCGACGTTTACCAGCGATGCAAAGACGATTGTGTTTGTGCGCGGTGACGGCGCCAACCGTCAGGGTGAATCACCCAATCCGGCGCAGTTGCAGGACGGCACCGAACAGGCGGTGTTTTCAGTGCCGGTGTCCGGGGGAACACCGACACGGCTCGGCCCGGGCAACGGCGTCGTCACGTCGCCCAAAGGTCAACGCGTGGCGTGGATCTCACGCGGTCAGATCTGGAGCGTCGATCTGGCGACGAAGGATGCGCCTGCCCGGTTGGTGAACGCACGCGGCACCGCCGGCGGCGTTCGGTTCTCTCCCGATGGCTCGATGCTCGCGTTCATCAGCAATCGCGGTACGCACAGCTACGTCGGGGTGTTCACGATCGCATCGCGCGAGCTGCGCTATATCGATCCGTCGCTGGATCGCGACAGTAACGTGACCTGGTCGCCCGAAGGATCGCGCATTGCGTGGCTTCGCCAGGCAGCCGCGCCGCGGCCGAAGATGTTTTCGCCGCGCCGCGAAGTCGACGAGCCGTTTTCGCTGCGCGTGGCCGACGTCAAGACCGGGCAAGCGCGGCAAGTCTGGAAAGGCGACAAGGGATACGGCAGCGCGTTCCAGGGTGTCGTCGCCGACAATCAAGTGTTCTGGGCTGCCGGGGATCGATTGGTATTTCCGTGGGAGAAAGACGGCTGGCTGCATCTGTATGCAGTCCCCGCCGCCGGCGGTACGGCGACCCTCCTCACGCCGGGGAACTTCGAAGTCGAGTACGTCAACATCTCTCCCGACGGATCGAAGATCATTTACAACTCGAATCAGGGCGACATCGACCGCCGGCACGTGTGGACCGTAGCCGTGGACGGGTCCGCGCCGCCACGACAGCTCTCGGCGAAGTCGGCCGGCAGCGAATGGCAGGCCACATATACCAGCGACGGGGACGTCGCGGCGCTTCACGCCGACGCGCTGATGCCGCCGCACGTGCTGATGATGTCGGCGGACGGCGTCGGCCACTCCCTCCTCGAGAACATGCTCCCGGACGGATTCGATCCCACCGCGCTGGTCACGCCGCAACCGGTCGTCTATACGGCGACGGACGGCATGCCGATTCACGCACAGCTGTTTCTGCCGAAGAACCTGAAACCCAACGAGAAACGGCCCGCCTTGATCTTTTTTCACGGCGGGTCACGGCGGCAGATGCTGCTCACCTGGCATTACAACTATTACTACCGTAACGCCTACGCGATGAATCAATGGCTCGCGAGCCAGGGCTACATCGTCCTGTCATCGAACTATCGAAGCGGCATTGGTTACGGCCTCGAGTTCCGCGAAGCGTTGAATTACGGCGCCTCGGGCGGCGCGGAATTCAACGACGTGATGGGCGCAGGCTTGTATCTCAAGGGCCGCGGCGACGTCGACCCGGCGCGCATCGGACTGTGGGGCGGCTCGTACGGCGGTTACCTGACCGCGATGGGGCTGTCACGCGCCTCGGAACTGTTTGCAGCGGGCGTGGATCTGCACGGCGTGCACGACTGGAATCAGGGCATCCGCACCTTCCAGCCGGATTACAGCGTCCACGACGATCCGGAGTTCTCAAGACGCGCGTTTGAAGCATCGCCGCTCTCCAGCGTCGACACCTGGAAGTCGCCGGTACTGCTGATTCACGGCGATGACGACCGCAACGTGTCGTTCATCGAGTCGATCAACCTGATCGCCGCGCTGCGTAAACGCAACGTCGAGGTCGAGCAACTCGTATTCCCCGACGAAGTCCATGATTTTCTGCGGCACCAGAACTGGGTGCGCGCCTACAAGGCGTCGGCGGAGTTCTTCAACCGGCGGTTGAGACCGCAGACCACCAGCACGCAGAGCCCGCGCCGGTAGCGCGGCTGCCTTACCGGTCCAGAATCGTCGAGTGGGTCTGCGAGCCGCCGAGGATCGATGCGAGGCGGTCGGCGGTCGCGCGCATCACATGTTCCAGTTGCGGGCGCGTCACCTCTTTCGGCGCGTAGATGACGACCAGTAAATCGGTTGCGGAGCCGGTGACCATCGTGCGCGCCGAATCGGAGGTCGGGTTGCCGAACGCGCCGATCGCGTCGGCGACGGTGATCCGGCCGCCGACATTGACGTCGTCCTTGCGGATGCCCGGGTACGACTCGCCTTCCGCGCCCAGCCTGATGGTGACGGGGCCGGAGATTTTCGAGAGATCGTAGAGGCCGTACGGCAGCTGGAATTCCAGCGAGCACCAGTTGACGATGTCGACGGCCGCGTTGATGCGCGGGATGGTGTCGCCCTTGCGGACGCGGCGCAGCAGCGCCTCGTTCGACGGGCGGGTCTTCGTCGGATCGATGCCGACCCGCTTGTACATCGTTCGCACCGCCGCCGACTCCGCCGGCGGCGTCATGCGAACCTTCGCCTCGGCTTCCGCGAGCAGCGGATCGAGCCGTGGATCGCGAGCGGTAACCGTCGCGCCAGTCCAGGCGATCACCGCCGGACGCACGATTGCGGCAAGTTCGGGGGCGAGCGAAACCGTCATCGCGCCGCCGCTATTCCATGCGCAGGGCAAGCACCGGGTCGATCCGCGTCGCGCGGCGCGCCGGCAGGAACGACGCGAGCTCGGCAACCAGCAGCAGCATCACCGACACCGCCAGGTAGATCATCGGATCGGCGGCGTCGACTTCAAACAGCACCTGTTGAATCAATCTCGAGACGCCCAGCCCGCCGGCGATGCCGATGGCAATGCCGATCAGCGTCAGCCGGCGACCGTGACCGAGCACCATCCGCATCACGACGCCAGGTGAGGCGCCGAGCGCCATGCGAATGCCGATTTCGCTGGTGCGATATGCCACCAGGTGCGCCATCACGCTATAGACACCGAGGCTGGCCAGCAGCAACGCCAGCGCCGCGAATGCGCCAAGCAGCATTAACGCCAGCCGGCGGTCGGCGACCGTCTGCGCAATGCGCGCCGTCAGCGGCTGTGGCTGCAGCAGTGGCAGATCAGGATCGACCGCGCGAAGCGCTTCGCGCACCGTCGCCGTCATCCCGGCAGGATTGCCATTGGTGCGCACCAGGATGTTGGTGAACGTCTCGGGCCGCTGCAGCGCCGGCAGGAAATAATCGGCAGCCGGCGGCGTATTGAGGTTGGTCGCGCGCACGTCGGCGACAACGCCGATGATCTGCGACGGAATCTGCGCCATGCCGGTAATCAGCGTGCGGCCGATCGGGTCTTCGCCTGGGAAATGCTGGCGCGCGAACGTCTCGTTGACGATGACGACGTGCGGGACGCGCGCGCTGTCGCGCTCGTCGAAGTCACGGCCCGATCGCAGCGGGATCCCGAGCGTCTGAAAATACTTCGGCGACACTAGGTGGCGATTCGCCTGCGGCCGTTCGCTCATCGGCGGCACCGGCCGGCCCATCACGGCAATCGGCGCCGGCGTGTTGCCTCCGGTCAGCGGCACGCGGTCGGACAACGCCGCGGACACACTGCCGGGCATCGTCGACAGCCGTTGATACAGCTGCTCGTAGAAGGCGACGAGCTGCTCGCGGTTGTAGCGCTGTGCCGGCAGGGCCAGCTGCGCAGTGAAAATGCCCTCGGGCTCGAAACCCGGCTCGACACGCTGCAGCCGCGCAAAGCTGGTCAACAACAATCCCGCGGCAATCAACAGCACCAGCGACAGCGACACTTCAGCGACGAGCAGGCCGGAACGCAGCCGTTGGCCGGTTCCCGTCGAGCCCCGGCTCGCGTCCTTCAGCGTTTCCTGCACGTTGACGCCGGACGCCTGCAAGGCGGGTAACAACCCGATGCCAAGACCGGTCAGCAGTGTCACGACCAGCGCGAACCCGATCGCGATCGGATCGAGCCCGATATCGAGCACTCGCGGAATCAAATCGGCGCCAAACGTGACGATCGCGCGCAGTGCCCACGCCGCCAGGATCAGCCCGAACGCGCCGCCGAGCACCGCAATCAGCATGCTTTCGGTCACGAGCTGCCGCACCACGTCCATGCGGCCGGCGCCGAGCGCGAAGCGCGCCGCAATCTCCTTGCGGCGGCCGGCAAAGCGCGCGAGCAGCAGGTTGGCGATGTTGGCGCACGCAATCAGCAGCACGCACGCCACGGCCGCAAACAACATCAGGTAACTCTGGCGTTGGCCGCCAACCGCGTCCTCGAGCAGCGGTACCAGCTCGATGCGCGTCGGCGCGTCGACGTTCGACGGGTGCGATTGCCGGTACCCCAACGTGATCACGTTCATGGCCTCGCGCGCCTGCTCGAGCGACACCCCCGGACGAAGCCGGGCGATAACCTGGAAGAAAAACCCGCCGTTGTTCAATTGCGACGGCACGAGGTAAGGCACCTCCGCCGGCCGCGGCACCCACACATCGAACTGCGTGAGGGGAAACGTCGACGCGGCCTCCGGCAGGACCCCGATTATGGTACGAGGCGTGCCATCGAGCGTGATCGCCTGGCCGACAATCGACGGATCCGAGTTGAACCGCCGCTGCCAGAAGCGATGGCTGATGAGCACGACCGGCTCGCCTCCCGGGCGGTCTTCATCGTCGGCAAAGTTGCGGCCGAACATCGGTTCGACGCCCATCGTGGGCGCCAGTTCTTTCGACGCATGAATCCCGATCACCTGTTCGGGATCGCCGCGGCCGGTCAGCGTGAAGGCGTTGAAGGCCGACAGCGACAGGTGGCTGAACACGTCCTGTCGCTGCTGCACCTCGAGGAAACGCGGATGAGAAAACCCCGTCCTGATGAAGTTCTGCTCCTCGTTCGTCGAGCTCAGTCGTACCAGTCGCTCGGGTTCCGGAAAGGCGAGCGGCCGCAGGAACACCGAATTGACGACGCTGAACAACGCGACGTTCGCGCCAATGCCAAGCGCCAGGCCCAGCACGGCGACAAACGTGAATCCAGGCGACTTGATCAGCTGACGGATCGAATAACGAAGTTGAGACACGCCGCTATTCTGCCTCAGACGGCGGTCAACCGTCAGGCCGGCTGGCTGGCTTCGTGTTCAACGCTGGGACGAATGACGTCGCGGATACGGTCGGCCAGCTGCCGCACTTGTTCGACAGTTGGCTCGGCATTCGCTTCCATCTGAATTGGGTCGTGGACGATCAGGGTGACGTGGCCCGGCCGCGTCGTCAGCTCGCCCTTTTTCATCACGTGGCGGCTGCCGATTACCGAAATCGGCACGATCGGCAAGCCTGCCTGCATGGCCAGCATGATGCTGCCGCCCTTGAACTTGTTCATGAAACCGTCACGGCTGCGGGTGCCTTCCGGAAAGACGATCAACGACAGGCCGTTCGCCGTCAGCCGGCTGGCCCATCCGAAAATTCCCGCACGATCAGGCTTGCTGCGGTCGACCAGCATATGGCCGGTGCGCTTCAGGTGCGGACCGAGCACCGGAAACCGGCCGAGCGATTCCTTCGCGATGATGCGCAGTTGAAACGGAATGTGCCAGAACAGGCACGGGATGTCGTAGATGCTTTGATGATTGGCCACGAACACGTAGGTCTTGCCGCGCACCACACGCTCGAGGCCATGAACCGTCACGTCCACGCCGGTGGTAGCGAGAATCAACCACGACCACGCGCGCGCGCAGCGATGCGCGAAATACCCGCGGCGATCGAAGAAGCTGGACGTCACCGACGCGAAGCCGAGGACGATGGTGTAGACGGCGATCGTCGGAATCAGCCAGAAGACTGTCCGACACCAGTGGAAGGCCAGCTTTATCGTTCCTTCGCCACGATCGGCGATGGCGGCGCGACGCTCTGCGTCGTGCCCATGTGCGGCGCCTGGACCGCCGACTGCTGCCGTGGCGCCGTTGCAACGGACACTGCCGCCTGCCCGCCACCAGGCTCCAGATAGCGGCCGAAGATCATCTTACCGGCCGTCGTCTGCAGGACGCTCGTGACGACGATGTCGATGGTCTTGCTGATCATCTTGCGCGCATTGTCGACCACCACCATCGTGCCGTCGTCCAGATAGGCGACACCCTGGTTGTACTCCTTGCCTTCCTTGAGAATGAAGACCTTCATGATCTCGCCGGGCAGGACGACCGGCTTCAGAGCGTTGGCGAGCTCGTTGATGTTGAGCACGTCGACGCCGCGCAGTTGCGCGACCTTGTTCAGATTGAAGTCGTTCGTGACGATCTTGCCGTTCAGCGAACGGGCCAGCTCAATCAGCTTCAGATCGACTTCTTTGACGTCGGGAAAGTCGACATCCGAAATCACAACGGCGACGCCGGACATCTTCTGAATCTTCTGCAGGATGTCGAGTCCGCGGCGGCCGCGGTTGCGCTTCATCGAATCCGACGAATCGGCCACCAGCTGCAGTTCTTTGAGGACGAACTGCGGAATCACCAGCGCACCATCGATGAACCCGGTGTCGCACAAATCGGCGACGCGGCCATCGATGATCACGGAGGTATCAAGAATCTTGTAGTGGCGCTCGGGTCCGGCGTTCCTGAACAGCGAGATCAGCCGTGCCGGTTCGAGCCATTCGCCCTTGCGTCCGCCGATGACGAGGCCGAGATACGAGAACGTCAGCAGGATGAAGCTGTGCAGGAACGCGACGCGCTGATCGCCATGGTCGATCCAGAACAGCGCAGCGCTGATGCCTTTGGCCAGCAACAGGCCGGCGGCGCCGCCGATGAAGGCGCCAAGCATGTGCGTGACCGCGGTGTGACGCAGCTGCCATTCGAACAGCACACCGACCGCGGCCAGTCCGGCGCCGAAAGCGATGTTGAGAACGGGGTAGTCGCCGAGCGGCCGCAAGACAAACGCGGAATACGCCACAGCGACGAGAAACAGGATCCGCGCGAGTATGAACCAGGCCATATGAATACCCGCGAGAGTGCGCGGGGGGGATGGCCCAACGTTAAAACGGTCAGAGGAGGAGGTCAAGCGCTTCGCCGACGGAGCGCACGCCCACCAACTGCGCCTTTCCCATCTCTTCACTGGCATCGATATTCGACGCCGGCAGCACGATGCGCGTGAAGCCCATTTGCTCCGCTTCGCGAATGCGCAGCGGCGCTTGCGAAACGCCGCGCACCTCGCCGCCGAGACCGACTTCGCCGAACACCGCGGTGCCTTGCTCAATCGGGCGGTTGCGCGTGCTCGACGCGACGGCGGCGATGATCCCAAGGTCGACGGCGGGTTCGTCGATGGTCATGCCTCCGGCAATGTTCACGAATACATCGTCGGACACGAGGTGCAGGCCGGCGCGCTTTTCGAGCACCGCGAGCAGCAACGACAGCCGGTTCTGATCGATCCCGACCGCCATCCGCCGCGACGTCCCGTAGCTGCTCGTGCTGACGAGCGCCTGCACTTCGACGAGCAGCGGCCGCGTGCCTTCGAGACAGCACAACACCGCGGAGCCTGGCGAGGCCGTCGGCCGCTCGGCGAGGAACAACGCCGAGGGATTCGCGACCGGTCTCAAACCGGCTCCGGTCATTTCGAACACACCGAGTTCGCTCACCGCGCCAAAGCGGTTCTTGACGGCGCGGACCACCCGATGGGAGTGATGGCGCTCGCCTTCGAAGTACAACACCGTGTCGACGACGTGCTCGAGCGCCTTGGGACCGGCAATGTTGCCGTCCTTGGTGACGTGGCCGACGAGGAACGTCGGGATGTTATGACCTTTGGCGGTAAACAGAAACTGGGTGGCGGCTTCGCGCACCTGGCCAATGCTGCCCGGTGCTGATTGGAATTTCAGCGAGAACACGGTCTGCACCGAATCGACGATGATCAGCGTGGGCTTGACGCGGCCAACCTCTTCGAGAATGCGCTCGATGCATGTTTCGGCCAGCAGGTACAGCGGCGCGTCGCCAACACCGAGACGATCGCCGCGGGCCTTGATCTGATGCTCGGACTCTTCGCCCGATGCGTAGAGAACCGGTCCCACCGAATGCGCGAAGTTGGCAGCCGCCTGCAGGAGCAGTGTTGACTTGCCGATGCCGGGCTCACCGCCCAGCAGTACCAGCGAACCGGGAACGATGCCGCCACCGAGCACGCGATCGAATTCGCCGATGCCCGTGGTGATGCGATCGGCTTTCGAGGCTTCGATCTCGGCGTATTTCTTCGCGCCGGGAGCCTGCGTGCCCGGCATCGCGTACCGATGGGTAGTCGGCCCGCCGAGCACGCCCTCGAACGGCCGCTCTTCGACAAACGAGCTCCATGCGCCGCAATCGTCGCACTTGCCCTGCCACTTGGGGCGCTGCACGCCGCATTCCTGGCAGACGAAGACCGGCTTAGCCTGTTTCATTGCGTGCTCCGTACGCTAGCCACGGAGGACACGAACAACTTCGTGCCTTCGTGTCTTCGTGGCTAAGGCCCGTCACTCGTACCTGCGCGCGACGCGCGACCCGAGGCGGCAGAGAACCTCGTAGGGTATGGTGCCAATCCACGCGGCCATCTCTCGAGCGTCGATCGTTTCGCCGCCCTGAGAGCCGAGGAATACAACTTCGTCTGCCGGTCCGACGCCGTCGATGTCGGTGACATCGACGGTGAGCATGTCCATGCTGACCGCGCCGACGATCCTGGCGCGGCGGCCGCGGATCAGCAGGTGGCCCTGATTTTCAAGACGGCGATCCAAGCCATCAGCGTAGCCGGCCGGAATGACAGCCAAGGTCACGGGACGATCGGCGGTAAAGCGGCCGCCGTAGCCGACCGTTTCGCCGACGCGAACGCCTTTGACCGCGACGACCCGGCTGGTCAGGGACATCACCGGCTTCAGTTGTATCGTCGACGCGAGCGGTGGCGGCACCAGGCCATAGAGCAGCAGACCGGGACGCACGAAGTCGTACCACACTCGTGAATCGCGCAGCAGCGCCGCGGAATTGGCCGCATGACGGATGTGCGCGCCGCCGCCAAGCTCGTTGATGGTCCGGCATGCATCTTCAAATCGGGTCCGCTGCGCATCGAACAGCGCATGTCCCGGCTCGTCCGCGGTGCCGAAGTGCGTGTGCACCGCATCGAGCGTAAGGTTCTGGCTGGCCAGCAGATCCGGCAGCGTTCGACGGAGGTTATCGTGGCGGAACCCGAGCCGGTTCATGCCGGTGTCGATTTTCAGATGATAGTGAAGTTGCGCGCCGCGCCGCGATGCGCCCTGCTGTAACGCATGACCGGTCGAAGGACTCGAAATGGTCGGCGTCAAATCGAAATCGAAGATGCCGTCGAGATCGCTGACGCTGAGCGCGCCGAACACCAGAATCGGCGCGCGCACGCCCGCCGTCCTGAGATCCACGCCTTCTTCAATGTCGGCCACGGCGAGCATCGTCGCCCCGGCCCGCTCGAGCGTCGCCGCGACGCGTCTCGCACCGTGACCGTACGCGTTCGCTTTGACAACGGCGATCACGCCAGGAGCCAGCGCCGGCCCGCGGCCGGCGCCGCGATTCAACAGCGATTCGCTGGCCAGGTAGGCGCCGATCGATCTGAAATTGGATTCAAGTGCGGCAAGGTCGACACGCGCGGTCGTGCAGCGTACCACCGTGTCAGCTTACTTCACCGCGAATGCCAACGGCTCGCCGGCGTCACTCGCCAGGCGTGAAACCGCCGCTCGCAAGATTACCGAACCGCGTCTGCTCGCGAATGAAGGCGAGCTTGACGGTGCCGGTCGGGCCGTTGCGCTGCTTGGCGATGATGATTTCGGCGATGCCGTCGGAATCGGACGGCTGATCGTCGACTTTGTACATCTCCTCGCGGAAGATCAGCATGACCACGTCGGCGTCCTGCTCGAGGGCGCCGGATTCGCGCAGGTCCGACAGCATCGGCCGCTTGTCGGAGCGCGCTTCCGGCGCGCGCGACAGCTGCGACAGGACGACGATCGGCACGTTGAGCTCCTTGGCCAGCCCCTTCAACGAGCGCGAGATCGAGGCGAGTTCGAGCGTCCGGTTCTCGAACCGGCCGCGGCCGGTCATCAACTGGATATAGTCGATCGCGATCATGCTGAGCCCGTGCTCGGCCTTCAGCCGGCGCGCCTTGGCGCGCATTTCGAGCGCGCCGATGCCGGCCGTGTCGTCCACGAACAATCGCGCCTCGCTCAGCGTTTCCATCGCGTGCGTAATCTGCCCGTAATCCTTCTGCCCGATCTGTCCGCTCATCAGCCGATACATGTCGATCTTCGCTTCCGACGCGAGCATGCGCATGAACAGCGACTCTTTGGACATTTCCAGCGAAAAGAAACCGGCGACCCCACCATGCGTCGCGACGTGCTGACAGATGTTCAACACCAGACTGGTCTTGCCCATCGACGGGCGCGCGGCGACGATCACCAGATCGCCGGGCTGCAGGCCGCGGGTCTTGCGATCGATGTCGTCGAAGCCGGTCGGCACGCCGGTGATGAACGTCTTGTGCTCGAACAGCCGCTCGATCTTGGGAAAGCTCTCGCGGACCAGTGTCGACATCGACACGAAGCCGGACTTGATGCGGTCTTCGGCGACCGAGAAGATCGCGCTCTCGGCCTCGTCGAGGATCAGATCCGCTTCCTGATCGGCGTCGTAGGCGGTGCCTAGAATCTTGTTGGCCGAAAAGATCAGATTGCGCAGCGTCGCCTTCTCTTTGACGATCTGCGCGTAGTACTCGACGTTGGTCGAGCGCGGGACGCCGTCGACCAGCGAGGCGATGTAGGCGGGCCCGCCGACCTCCTCGAGGTCGCCCGCGCGCTCGAGCTCCTCTTTCAACGTCACCAGATCGATCGGCTGACTGCGCTCCGACAGGTCCAGCATCCGCTCGAAAATGCGGCGGTGCGCGTCGCGAAAAAATGCCTTCGCATCGATCATCGCGGCGGCGATGTTGAAGGTGTCGTTGTCGATCAGCACCGCGCCAAGCACCGAGCGCTCGGCCTCGAGGTTGTGCGGGAGGGTGCGGTGTTGCGCGGGCGCTGTTGCAGTGTCCGGTGCCATCGTGTGAAGAGGAAAGACGAATTATGAAGCAAAAAGAAAACAGGAGAAAAGAAGAAAGGGGACGCCTTTCTTCCGTTCTCCTGTGAAATCGCGCTCGGTCGAACGACCTTTTATTCTTTGACGACCGAGACCTTCAACTGCGCGGTGACGTCACGATGCAACTTCACCGGCACATGCGTGTCGCCGAGCGTGCGAATCGCGTCGGGCAGCAGGATCTTGCGACGATCGATGTCGAAACCCTTCTCCTTCAGCAAGTCCGCGATGTCGGAGTTGGTCACCGACCCGTAGAGCGTGTCGTTGTCGCCAACCTTGCGTGCAATCTGCAGGTCGAGCGCCACCAGCCGATCGGCCAGCGCCTCCGCCGCCACGCGCTCTTCGCCTTCACGCGCTTCCGCGATCCTGCGCTCGCGCGCGATCCACTGCTTGTTGGCTTCCGTCGCCGGCAGGGCGAGCTTCCGCGGCAGCAGGTAGTTGCGGGCGTAGCCGTCGGCGACCTTGACGACGTCGCCGCGCTTGCCCACGTTGTCGACGTGGTCTCTCAAAATCACTTCCATCGTCGTGCTCCTTAATCCGCCGCGTACGGCAGCAGCGCCAGTTGCCGCGCCCGCACGATGGCCACGCGCAGCCCGCGCTGATGTTTGGCGCAGGTGCCGGAAATCCGGCGCGGCAGCACCTTGCCGCGCTCGGGAACGAAGCCGCTCAGCAGCTTGACGTCCTTGTAATTGATGTCGTCAATCTTGTCCGCGCAGAACTTGCAGACCTTGCGCCGGCGAAAAAAGCCGCCGCCGCGCTGGCGGCCGCCCGCCTTGTCGCCGCCCTTGGCGTCCTTGCCGCGGCCGCCACCACCACTTTTCTTCGGTCCATCAAACGCCATGATCAGGCCTCCATGTCGGCGCCATCGAACATCATGTCGCCTGAATCGTCATCGTTCTCACCCTGCGGACCCTCGCCCGGCTGCCGATCGGGCGGCAACCCGCGCGCCACGCGGCGGCGGCGTGATTCTTCGGTGCGCTTGGCCCGCGCCCGCTCCGCCTTGATCGTCGATTCGTCGACGCGCACGATCAGGTGGCGCAGCAGGCCTTCGGTCACCTTGAAGCGGCGATCGATTTCCTTCATCAGCTCGGCGGAGCCGGCAATCACCTCGAGGACGTAAAAGCCCTCTTTGTGATGGCCGATCTCGTAGGCGAGCTTGCGGCGCCCCCAGGTGTCGGTCTTGTCGATGGTGCCGTTCATGCGTTCGACGATGTCGGCGACCAGCTTGTGCATGTCGGCGACTTCGCTTTCGGCGGCGTCTGGCTTCAGGACGTAAATCAGTTCGTAAATACGCTTACCACTCATAACACTCCTTATGGACCCGTTCGACTCCACCATGAACACGTTGCGTTCATGCTGTCGCTCAGGGTGACTGGCTTCGCCAGTCACAAGGAGAATCCGCGGCCTATTCCGCGGAGTCTTCTTTCTCGTTCGCTGCGTTGAACGCGTTCATCACGCGTTCGATGCCATCGGAAAGGAACATCTCCGTGGCATCGGCGGCGCGCAGCACCGCCGCCGAAACCGTATCGCGCTCGGACGGCTCGAACCGGCCGAGCACGTGATCGGCAAGGCCGCGCCCGTTCGCGCCCCGCCCGACGCCGACGCGCATTCTCGGGAACGCCTGCGTGCCGAGATGCTCGATGATCGACTTCAGCCCGTTGTGTCCGCCGGCGCTGCCGTCGCGGCGCGCCCGCAGCCGGCCGAGCGGCAACGCCGCCTCGTCGACGATCACGAACACATCCGCCGGATCGATCTTGTAGAACCCGGCGAGGCCCGACACGGCGCGTCCGCTCAAGTTCATATAGGTGAGCGGCTTGGCCACGATGACGGGCTGATCGCCTTTCACCGTCTTGATCTGCAGCGCGTCGAATTTCTCCCGCCACTGATCCGTCAGCCGCCATCGATCGGCCAGCGCATCGACGACCATGAAGCCGGCGTTGTGCCGCGTGTCTCGATACTCGGGGCCGGGGTTGCCGAGCCCCACGACGAGTTTCATGTCGGTTCGCGGCTCCCGGCCTCCGGCTCGCGCTACTTCTTCTTCTCGTCCTTGGCGTCGTCCTTGTCGGTCTTGCCCTTCTTGATGACTTCGGGCTCGCCCGCCGCTCCGGCCGGCGTCGCCGCCGCTCCCGGTGCCGCAGCCGCGCCTTCCGCTGCCGCCGCGGTTTCTTCGACGACCTTGATGGTGACGATGTGCACGATCATCATGTCGGGATCGCTGACCGGCGACCACGCCGCGTCGGCCGCCAGATCGCGCACGTGCACCGCATCGCCGATGCCGAGGTTGGTGATGTCGACCTCGATCGTGTCGGGAATGTTCGCGGGCAGCACTTCGATCTCGACTTCGCGATGGACGAAGTCGAGCACGCCGCCGTCCTGCTTGACGCCGCGCGCCTCGCCTTTGAGCGCCACCGGCACCGTGACCTTGATCTTGCGATCCATGTTGACGCGGTACAAATCCGCGTGCAGCGGCTGATGCGTGATCGGATCGAGCTGCACGTTCTTGACCAGCACGCGCGTATCCGGCGCGCCCTGCATCTTCAGCGTGATCAGCGTGTTCAGGCCCGACTTCGAGTGCAGGATGCGCATGAAGGGCTTGGGGTCGACCGCGACCGGTTCCGGCGCCGGCGGATCGCCGGCCTTCTGCGCGCCGTAGACCACCGCGGGAATGCGTCCGGCCGCGCGCAGGCGGCGCGCCTCGTTCTTGCCCTTGGTATTGCGCTTGACGATGTCGAGAACTGCGTCCATGACTTCACTGACCTTTCTCGGGCTTCGGACACGCCTACACCCTTTAACGAATAACGAAGTTTAAAGTTAAAAGTTAAACTTCAAATCTCACACGAATAGAGACGACACTGAGGTTTCCTCGTGAATGCTGCGGATGGCCTGGCCTAACAGGCGGGCAACGGACAACATCACAATCTTCTGGCACTTCGCACGCTCCGCGGTGAGCGGAATCGTGTTGGTGATGATCAACTTGTCGATCGGCGCCTTCTCGATGCGATCGATCGCCGGTCCCGACAGCACGCCGTGGATGGCGCACGCGAGCACGCGCTCGGCGCCGGACTCCTTCAACGCCGACGCCGCTTTTTGAATCGTCCCCGCCGTGTCGATGATGTCGTCGGCGATCACGCAGGTGCGACCGGCGACTTCACCGATGACGTTCATCACTTCGGCGGTGCCGTCTTCACTGCGGCGCTTGTCGATCACCGCCAGCTCGGCGTCGAGACGCTTCGCGTAGGCACGCGCACGCTCGGCGCCGCCGGCATCCGGCGCGACGATCGTCAGCTTCTCGTAGGACTGGCGCGACAGGTAATCGATAATCACCGGCGCGGCAAACAGATGATCGACCGGCAGGTCGAAGAAGCCCTGGATCTGCGCCTTGTGCAAGTCCATCGTCAAGACGCGATTGACGCCCGAGGCGACCAGCACGTTGGCGACCAGCTTGGCCGAAATCGGCACGCGCGGCTTGTCCTTGCGATCCTGGCGCGCGTAGCCGTAGTACGGAATCACCGCGGTGATGCGCGCCGCCGACGAGCGACGGAACGCGTCCGTCATGATCATCAGCTCCATCAGGTGCGGATCGACGGGCGCGCACGTCGGCTGGACGATGAAGACGTCGGTGCCGCGGATGTTCTCGTCGATTTGAAACGACACTTCGCTGTCGGGAAACCGGCGCAAGCGGGCTTGTCCGAGTTCCACCCCGAGGAACTCGGCAATCTCAGCCGCAAGCTGCGGATGAGCGCTGCCAGAGAAAACTTTCAATTCTCCGAAACCGGTCGGTCTCATGTTCTGAAGCAAAAAACTGGTTGGGGCGGAAGGATTCGAACCTTCGAATACCGGCTCCAAAGGCCGGCGCCTTACCGCTTGGCCACGCCCCAACATCCCGGGGCCCGGGATCCCCACGCCGCGCACTCCGCGGCCTGGGGGGAAACACGTATCGTAGCCGAGTTTACAGACCCACGGCAACCCGGCGCGCGTATTCTCGCCGGTTCAGCGTGCGGGTGTGAAGCGACAACCAGCCGGGGCGCGCGAGGTCGTTTGCGGTCCGCCGTGCCGCGTCGGCCCGCTCGAACAGGCCGAAAACCGCGGATCCTGACCCGGACATCGCGGCAAAGGCCGCGCCGGCGTCGAGCAGCGACTGTTTGATACGCGCGATCGCGGGATGGTGGCGAACGACTGCGGCTTCGAGATCGTTCCGCAATGTCGCCGACCAGGCCGGCCACCCTGGAGGTACCGCACGCGGCGGCGGCTCCTTCAACGTGCGACGGACTTCCTGATCGAACCACGTATAAGCGTCGATCGTCGACACGCCGAAGCCGGGTCGCAGAATGACGACGTGGACGGGCGGCATGTCGGTCAGAGGATAAATGTCATCGCCGCGGCCGAGGCCAAGCGCGGTGCCGCCGACGAGGAAATACGGCACGTCGGCGCCGAGCCGCGCGCCAATGCGGGTCATCGACGCGAGGTCGAGATCGAGCTTCCACAGTTTGTTCAGCGCGAGTAACGTCATCGCGGCATTCGAGCTGCCGCCACCGAGACCGGCTTCTGACGGCACGCGCTTGCGAAGATCGATCGCGAGGTCACGCGGCGGCGTCGACTTCCCGGTAACCGTGCGGTGCAGCAAGGATGCCGCCTTCCACACCAGATTGCGGTGATCGGTGGGGATGTCGGGCTCGTCGCAGGTAATCGCCAGCGAGCCCTTGCGCACCGTCACGGTGACGTTG
Source organism: Vicinamibacterales bacterium (assembly GCA_035626435.1). Taxonomy (GTDB): domain Bacteria; phylum Acidobacteriota; class Vicinamibacteria; order Vicinamibacterales; family UBA2999; genus 12-FULL-67-14b. Next base: position 9,779 of record DASPNQ010000158.1, on the reverse strand, counting down.
TCGAACAAGGCGAGCGATTGGAACACGGTCTTGAGATCGTGGAAGCCGTCCTGCCGCGCACCCAGGACACGCAGATCGAGATTGATCTTCGCGAACGACGGAAGGCTGACGGATCTCACTTCTTCTCGGCGAGCGGCGCAATCGAACGCAGTTCGTCCAACGACATCGGGTCGGCATCGGATGGTACATCAACCGACCACGCGCGCGGATTGATCTGCGTGTTGACCTCGAGCTGCTCGACCCGCGCGGTGATGTCGACGGCGCTGTCGCCGGCACGCCGGACGCGGACGAGGCGCGGGAAGCCGCCGGCGTGCGCCGAGTAGTCAAGATGCCACGCGCCGTAGTCGGCGGCCGCGAGCACGGTTTGTCCGTTTTGCGCGCGCAGGTAGCCAACGCGATTGGGGCCCAGTGAAACCGCTCGCCAGCCGCCGGGCCACTGCCGGCCGTCCGCAGGCGCGGCGCCGTCGCCAAGACAGCCGGTGACGATCAGGCGGAGATCGTCGGCGCCGAGGGCGAGCCCCGTCAACCGCTCGAGCACGTCGGCGACAGCGGTGTCCTGCAGCACGCGGCGCTCGCGCGGCAGCACCAGCGTCGCCCGTTCGTTGCGTCCTGCGAGGATGAAGAATGGCGCGCCGAACGGCGCCACTCCCTCGAGCCGTACGGCGCCGCCCGCCTCGAGGCCGGTCAGGATGCGCCCGCGCACGCGCTCTCCTCCGGCCCGGCCGGAAAGCGCCAGCTCCCCTTCGAACGATCGGTAGCCTGCGCACGCGGCGGTGGCGGTATTAAAGGCGTCGATCGCGGTGGGATCGGGCATCGCGGCACCGGCGGGACGCGGCGGCGTGCGAGCGGCACACGCGGCCGTCAACGCCACGACGGCAATGGCGAGCAGGCGCATTACTGGAGGCGGCTCTTCGCGGCCTTGATTTTCTTCTCGATCGTCGCGCGATCGACGTCCTCGCCGTCGCCGGCGAGCGCGCGCTCCCATGCGGCGACCGCTTCAGCCATTCGTCCGCGTTTGGCCAGTACGTCGCCGTGATGATCCTGAATCACGGAATTGCCAGTGAGGATTGCGGCCGCCTTGGCGAGCGGCTCGGCCGCTTCCTCGGTGCGGCCGTGCTTGAACAGCGCCCAGCCAAGCGTATCGAGATATGCGGGGTTGCCCGGCTCGATCTTCAGGGCGCGCTGCGCGAGCTCGATCGCCTCCGGCAATTTCTGCCCATGCTCGGCGAACATGTAACTCAGTGAATTCAGCGCGTCGGCGTTCAGCGGGTCTTGCCCGATCAGCCGTCGCAGTTCTTTCTCGGCGTCGGCAAGCCGGCCGCCGCCTTCATAGACGTTGGCGACGCGCATGGTCAGCGCCTGATCGTCGCCGAACGTCTTGCGCGCCTGCTCCAGGACGCGCAGCGCATCGTCGGTGCGCTTTTGATCGGCATAGAGATCCGCGAGGCCGACGACATACTCGCGGCTCTTGGGGTTGTTCGCAGCGCCCTGTTCGAGCAGCGCAGTCGCTTCTGCGGTCTTGCCGGCCTTGAGCAGGGCTTGCGCGCGCAGACGCACCATCCGCGGCTGATTCGGATCGCGCGCAAGCGCGGCGCGCGCCGCGGCCTCGGCGCGATCGTAGCGCCGCGCCGTAATGTGCGCCTGCACGAGGTACGCCTCGATATCGGCGTCATCCGGGGTCAGCGATTTGGCGGCGGTGAAGGCGTTGATCGACGCGTCCCACCGCGCCAGCTGCTGTTCGGCGATGCCAAGCTGCACGAGCACGGCGGCGGCTTCGTACTCGCGCCCCTTGGCACGCGACGGATCCTTTACCAGCGGCGCCACCACTTCGGAAATCTGTTGATAGTCGAATCGATCGAATAGCACCGACACCAGGGCGCGCAGCCCGCCAACATTCGTGGGATCGATGGAGAGGATCTTCCTGGCCGTGGCCTCGGCCGCCTTCTCGTCACCGGCGGTGCGTTGCGCGTTCGACAACAAATAGAGAACCCGGGTGTCGCCCGGCGTGGTCTTCAGCAATTCGTTGAGCACACCGATCGCTTTCGCGCCGCCGGCGTCGGTGTTAATGAGCGCCGCTGCGTAGCGGATCTGCAGATCGCGGCTGGGCTGACGCGCAGTGGCGAGAGCCTGTTCGTAGGCGGCCGCGGCTTCATCCCACTTGTTGCCGCGTTCGTAGAACTGACCGAGCTGCGCGAAGTACCGCGGGTTGACTTCCGCAGCCTGCACGAGGACCTGCTCGGCCTCCTCGATGCGGCCTCGCGAGATGTGCGCCTCGTAGAGCAGCAGCAACGGTTCGGCCGCCCATGGCGCTTGCGCAGCGACCCGTTCGAGGATCGGCACCGCGAGATCGGCCTTGCCCGCGCGCAAGTGCAGGCGGCCGAGGGTCATCTGCAAGTTGGGATTGGTTGCCATCAACGGCGACGCTTGAATCGCGGTGAGATGCTCGATGGCCTTGGCGCGCGTGGTCGCGGCAGTTTGGCCGGGTGGTGGCGGCGCGCCGCCTTCAGCCCACGCGGCGTAAATGGTGCCGAGCGTGTGGTGTGCTTCGGTGTTCTGTTGATCGAGTGTCAATGCCTGCTCGGCTGCGGCAACGGACTCGGACAGGCGGTTCTGGCGATAGTAGTAACCGGCAAGTTCCGCGGTGATCTCGGCGGACTGGGCGTCGAGCGTGCGCGCACGCTCGAGCGCGGCGAGCGCCGCGGCATGATCGCCGGCCGCTTCGAGGCGGCGAGCCATCAGAAACTCGAACATCGCCTGCGCCTTTGAATCCGCTTGGGCTGTGGCGGCCGTCTGCCCGGCCGACACGACAACAGGCGCCACCGCCATCAACAGGAACGCGACGGCGGAAAGTACTCGCATCACCGGATCTTATCCGCCTTCGCCCGCGAGATACAGAGTGAGCTTCGCTGCTACGGCTTCGGGCCGCTCCTGTTAAGATCGCTTCCATGCCTGTCGATGCGGAGCTGCTCGAAATCCTGGCGTGCCCTGCCTGCAAGACGCCCGTCACGCTCGTGAAGGACGGCAAGGCGCTCAAATGCGGATCGTGTCACCGCGTGTATCCGATTAAGGACGACATTCCGGTGATGCTGATCGACGAAGCGACGATCGAACCATAGCCGACATCCCTTCTGCGAGCTCGGTGCCTGCTGCGGCAAACATCCTGCTGCTGCGGCTGCGGCTGATCGGCGACGTGGTGTTCACGACGCCGGCGATCGGAGCGCTGCGGCGCCGCTTTCCCGACGCAAGGTTGACCTATCTCGTCGAAGGACCCGCCGAGCCTGTCGTTCGTCACCATCCCGGCCTCGACGAAATCATCGTCCTCGAGCGCCCGCGGGGAGTGTCGCGCTGGCGCTACGACTGGCGGATGGCGGCGCGGCTGCGGCGGCAACGATTTGATCTGGCGATCGATTTCCACGGCGGTCCGCGGAGCAGCCTGCTGACCTGGGCCTCGGCCGCACGCGAACGGATCGGCTACGACCTGCCCGGCCGGCGATGGTGCTACACGACGCACGTGCCGTGGACTCGGGCGCTCGTACCGCCGCGGCATTCCGTACTGAATCAGTGGGCGCTGCTCGAACCGCTCGGCATCGCGCCGCCGGACCGCGCGCACGATCCGGTGACGATGCCCGCCGATCCGCAGGCGATCGAGCGCGTCACCGCTCGACTGGCGGCAGCGCACGTCGCACCGGATGCGCCGCTGGTCGTACTGCACGTCAGCGCCGGCAACCCGTTTCGCCGCTGGCCCGCTCAATCGTTCGCGGACGTCGCGGCGACGCTGGCACGTGACGATCGGCGCCGGCGCATCATCATCACGTCTGGGCCCTCCGAGAGCGCCGCCGCCGAGGCAGTGGCGGCCGAGGCGCGCCGGCTTGCGGCGGATGCCGCCGACGGCATCGTGCGCAGCGGAGAATTTGATTTGAGCGAGCTACGAGCGCTCGTCGAACGTGCGGCCTTGTACATCGGCGGGGACAGCGGCCCCTTGCACGTCGCGGCAACCACGAAGACTCCGATCGTTGCGTTGTTCGGCCCGACACTCGCGGAGCGATCGATGCCATGGCGCGATCCGTCGTTACCTGCCATCGCCGTCAGCAGCGGCGAGCTCGCCTGCCGTCCCTGCCATCAACGTAGCTGCGTGCCGGGTGACTTTCGCTGTCTGACCGCGATTTCGCCTACCATGGTTGTTTCCGCAGCCCGAACGCTTCTGAGCGGTGACACTGCGCAGGCGCACCCGTCCACCCGCTCAGGATCCTCCTCGAACGTAGTCGAGGGGTAAAGCCGTAAGGGCTGACGACGCGAATGACGACCCTGACCCTGACCGCCGGCGTGCCACCCCGCGATCGACTCGATCAGATCGGCCTGTGGGCGCTCGTCGGCATTGTCGCGGCCATGCAACTGTCGATTGCCGCCGCGCAGATCCTGCTGGCCGTCGCCGCGCTGGCGTGGCTGATCTCGCACATCGCCCGCGGCGAGCGGCTCGCGGCGCCGCGGTTTTTCTGGCCGCTGCTGGCTTATGCGATGTTCACGCTCGCCTCGGCCGGTTTCTCGCTGGATCCGGAAGTGAGCTTCACCGATTGCAAGCAGCTGGTGCTGCTGTTGCTGGTGCCGATCACCTACGACCTGGCGCGCGGCGCGCGCGCCCGCACCGTGATGTCGATCATCCTCACGATTGGTGCGGCCAGCGCGTTTGTCGGCATCGTCCAGTACGCCGTCCTCAACTTCGACGGCCTCGGCCGGCGTCCGCAAGGGACGCTGTCGCACTGGATGACCTACTCCGGCACGCTGATGCTGGTGATTTGCGCGGCCACGGCGCGCCTTCTTTACGGATCGTCCGGACGGTTGTGGGCGGCCTTCATCATGCCGGCGTTGCTGGTCGCCCTCAGCCTGACGCTGACTCGCGGGGCGTGGGTAGGCGTGGCGGTGGGTGTCGCCGTGTTGCTGCTCAGCAAGGACTTCCGGCTGCTGGCGTTGCTGCCGATCGTCGTCATCGCCGGCGTGCTGCTGGCGCCGCAGGCACTGATCGATCGCGGCAAGTCGATCTTCGACGCCAAGGACCTGACCAGCCGCGATCGCGTCGCGATGCTGCAGGCCGGAGTCGCGATCGTGCAGGATTATCCGCTGTTCGGTGTCGGGCCCGATCAGATCGAGCGCGTCTACCCACAGTACCGCGTCCCCGACGCGGTCAAGCCGACCAACCCCCACCTGCACAACGTGCCGATGCAGATTGCCGCCGAGCGCGGCCTGCTCGCGCTCGGCGCGTGGATCTGGTTCGTCGTCACGGCGGCGATCAGTGTCTACAAGCAACTGAAGCGCGCGCGGCACAAGAGCCTCGCGGCTGCGGCGTTTGGCGCGCTTGCCGCCATGCTCGCCGCCGGCCTGACCGAATACAATTTCGGTGATTCCGAGTTCCTGATGCTGTTGCTGGTGATCCTGACGCTGCCGTTCGCCGCCAACCGCGATGGGGGTCTGCCGTCGTGAGCGTGACGCTGCTCCCGGAGTTGCCATCCGCGCGCGCGCACGAATTGATCGACAAGTTCGCGACGCGCACGATTACCGTCGTCGGGGACGTGATGCTCGATCGTTTCCTGATCGGCCGGGTCGGACGAATTTCCCCGGAAGCGCCGGTCCCGGTGGTCGTGTTCGATCACGAGGAGTGCCGCCTCGGCGGCGCCGCCAACGTCGCCAACAACCTGCGCCAGCTCGGTGCGCAGGTCGAGCTGATTGGCGTGATTGGCGACGATGATTCGGGTGCGCAGCTGAAGACCGAACTGGCAGCCAAGGGCATTCACGCCACCGGGCTGATTACCGATCCGGACCGCAGAACCACCACCAAGCTGCGCGTCGTCACCAATCGCAACCAGCAGGTGTCGCGCATCGACTTCGAATCGGACCATGACGTCGGCGCCGCGATCGCTGATGCGATGGCCGCGCAAATCGAGGCGCGCGCGCGATCGTCGCAGGTGCTGCTCGTGTCGGATTATCAGAAAGGCGTCATCACGCGCCGCTCGATGACTCATCTCCTCGGATTCGCACAGAACAGCGGATTGCCGGTCATCGTCGATCCCAAAGTGCCGCATATCGACTATTACGCCGGCGCGACGCTCGTCACGCCCAATCACGTCGAAGCGGAGAGCGCCACCAACACGCGGATCAACTCGCATGACGACGCGCGAAAAGCGGCGCTGGTATTACGGCAGCGGCTCGGCGTCGACAGCGTGTTGATCACCCGCGGTGAGCACGGCATGTGGCTCGATCACGCCGGCAGCGACGGCTACCTGCCCACCTCCGCACGCGAAGTGGCGGACGTCACCGGCGCGGGCGATACCGTGATTGCGACGCTCGCCCTCGCGATAGCTGCGGGCGCGACGATGTCTGAAGCGGCGCGGCTCGCCAACGAAGCCGCCGGCATCGTCGTCGGACGATTTGGCGCCTCGACGGTCACGCCGCACGAGCTCAAAGCGCTCTTCTAGGAAAGCGGACAATGCCGCGAGAGATCGGGATCGTCTTGGCGGCCGCGACTGTGCATCATCGGTAATGGCGCAAGCCGCCGGAGTTGCCGGGGCGATTCGGCAGTGACCGCCGCCTCGCCCCAGCGACCCGTGCTCCTTAAAACTCCAGCCTGAGCCCCAGCTGCGCCTTGCGCGGCGTGTAGCTGGTGCTGTACGCCGTCAGCAGGAGGAACTGCGCCGACGCCTGATTGCCGGTCGGGTTGGCGAAGTTCGTGCGGTTGGTCATGTTGAACATGTCGGCCGAGACTTCGAGCCGGCGCGTGCCACCGAGCCGGAACGCATATCCGAAACGCATATCCAGCGTGAAGAAGCCAGGGCCGTAAGCGCCGTTTCGCTCGGGCGTGTAGTTCTCCACGGTGTAGGCGTTGTTGCCGTTGCCGCGGTAGGTCCCGGCCGGCAGCGGCTCGGCCTGGATGCCGTTGAGGTCGGGATCGACGTTGCCGTTGGTCAGCGAGAACGGACGGCCGCTGATCGCGCGCGCGACCCAGCTCAGATTCAAGCCGCCGGTGCGCGGAATCAGCGCCGTGCCGCTCACCGTAAAGTTGTGGCGGTTGTCGAAGTCGCTCGGGCCCTCATTGAGCTCGAGCCGCAGGTCGCTGCCGACCTGGAAGTTGCTGCCGGCCGCGCCGTTGCCCGAGGTGTTGCCGCGGGACTTGGCGAGCGTGTAGGAGACCTGCGCGCTGTAGTTGTTGCTGAAGCGCTTCTTGAGCTGCAGCATCAGCGCCGAATAATCGAGCTCGCCCTCGTTGACGAACGTCGTCACGTTGGTGGTGAACGGCGCGAAGGTTCCGTACTTCTGCGCCAACTGCTGCACCGCCGCGGTCAACTGCGGTGTCGGCGTGCGCACCAGCGTCGACTGCGCGACCACCGGGTTGCTGCGCACTTGCGGGTTGTGGTTGAACGACATCAGCAGGTCGCGGCCCCGCGAGTGCACGAAGTCGACGCTGCCCGCCAGTTGCGCGCCGAGCTGCCGCTCGTAACCCAATGACACTTCATCGGTGTACGGCACGCGGCGGTCCGGGTTGTCCCAGGTCGCGCCGGTGTTGCGCAGCAGCTGGCCGCCCGGATAGAGCTGGTTCAGCAGCGCGCGATTGATCACCGGGCCGTTGACCAGGAACGGGTCCGTCGGCAGCTGGCCGTTGCGCGGACCGTTGTCGGCGGCGGCGGTCGGGAAGTTCACGATGAACGAGGTCGCGAACGGCGTGCCGGTGTAAAGGCCGCCGATCACTTCGAAGTGCGTCTTGTCGAAGAACCGGCCGGCGGCGGCGCGAATGACGCTGTTGTTGCCGAAGTCGTAGGTGATGCCGAGCCTCGGCGCGAGGTTGTTGGCATCGACCGGATGATCCTCGCCCACGAACATGTCGTCGGCGGTCTTCAAAGGCAGCGCCTCGTAGTCATATCTCATACCCAGGTTCAACGTGACCCTGTTGCCGAGGCGCCATTTGTCCTGCGCGAACCACGAGATGTAATGCGCCTTCTGGTAGAACTCGTTCGGCCCGCCGACGCGAATCGTGAAGCGATCCGGATAGGTCGAGGGAATCGCCGGGTTGAACACCGCATTGCTGCGGCCAAAGGAAAACGTGCCGTTCAGGTTCCCCTGGTTGGTGTTGAACGCGGCGGAATACGAGTACTGCAGCCCGAACTTGAGGTCGTGGTCCCCCTTCTTGTTCGGCACGAACCACGCCAGCGTCTCTTCGAGCTGAATGCCGTCGTTGATGCGGGCCTGGGCCGTGTTGTCCTGCTGATCGATGTAGTCCTGATAGGCGAGCGTCACCGGGCATTGCGACAGGTCGCGGCCTTTGGTGTTGAAGCAGTTGTTCGCGAACGTGACGTTCTCGCGCGTCCAGGTGACGCGGAAGGTGCTCACCCGCGTTCCCGATAGCACCGTATTGAGGCTGGCCGACACCGTCTGATCGACGTCCGATTCCTCGCGGGCGGCGGCCGGCGCGGCGGCCTGCGCGCCGGTTGGGATGATCTGATTACGTTGCGGCGACGCTTCGCGCAGCCAGCGCACGCTGTAGCTGTTGTTGTTGTTCACCTGATGGTCGCCGCGGATGATCGTGTTCCACACGCGATCCATGGTCTGCTGGGTGCCGTTGTATTCGGGACGCGCCGGGATGTTGATCGCATTCGGACGATCGATCGAGAACCGTTCCAGGCTGCCGAAGAAATGAATCTTGTTGCGGACGATTGGCCCGCCAAAGGTGCCGCCCCACCGCTGGTACTGCGTGTCGGGTTTCGGCGTGCCCTGCTGCTTGGCGAAGAAATGATTCTCGGTGAGATCCGCGTTCTGCATGAACCCGAAGCCGACGCCGCGGAACTGGTTGGTCCCCGACTTGGTGACGGCGTTGACGACGGCGCCGGAGGTGCGGCCGTACTGGGCATCGTATTGGCCGGTAATCACCTGGAACTCCTGGATGGCCTCGATCGGCGTGCGCGCCTGCGTGCCGGCGCGCTGCCCGATCACGTCGTCGTTGTTGTTGCCGCCGTCGAGCATGTAGTTGTTGTTGCGCGGATCCTGGCCGTTGACCGAGATCGAGTCGCTGCCGAACGACTCGGTGCTCACCGAGGGCACGATCCCGGGCAGCAACCCGACGAAGCCGACGAAGTTACCGTTGACGCTGGGCAGCTTGACGAGGGTCTCGCTGGTGATGTTGCCGCCGATTTCCTTCGACGTGAGATCGACGATCGGTGATTCCGCGGTGACGCTGACCGTTTCCTCGATGCCGCCGACCTCGAGCGGCACATCCAGGCTGGTGGTACGTCCGACCTCGAGTACGACGTCGCGGCGCTCAAACTTCTTGAACCCGGTGAGCTCGGCGGCCACCGTGTACCTACCGGGGATCATGCCGCTGGCAATGAACGAGCCATCGGCGCCAGAGATCGTCTCGCGCACCGTGCCATTGGCTTGGTTGGTGAGCAACACCGTCACGCCCGGTAACGCGCCGCCCTGCGCATCGGCGACTTTGCCGCGCAATTCACTGGTGCCCTGCTGGGCAGCGGCCGGAGCCCCGGCCGCCAGAACAGCCGCAAGCACAATGCCGAGTAGTCGTCCTCTCATAGTCTCTCCAGGGTAAGTGCAACGTTGATCAACGACAGGGCGCGGCGCGACCGCGCCGCCACGGCGAAATTTTATCTTGGACGAAGCGCGCGCAATACACGCTCATCCCTCGTCTTATCCCGCGAGCAGGCCGGTCGTCACGGGCGTTCCTCGTTGACGCAAATCGCGAGCCCATCCGGGTCGAGATACTCGGCGGTGCGGGCCCCAAACAG
>DASPNQ010000157.1:0-17131 GCA_035626435.1 Vicinamibacterales bacterium | reverse complement strand
TTGCCGTTGTAGCCCCAGCGCGAATCGAGCTGCCGGAACGCATCGATGACGCGGTCCTGCCACGGGTTGTTCACGTACTTGATTCCGCGCGGGCAGGAATCCCTGGCGTCAGCGAAGCGTGCAAGCACGTGGCGGAAGTCGGGCAGTGGTAAGCGTGAACCGGGCGGCGGGTCGGCCGGACGCGGACCAGCCGTGGTCGTCGGCGTCGTCGGCGTCGTGGTCGGGGTTGCGGCGGCCACCGCCGTTAGAGTGCTGAAGGCCATCGTGTTCGACCACGGGCCGAACGCGTCGCCATTCTCCGCGCGCACGCGCCACACGTAGCGCTTGTTGTTGGCGAGCGGAGGATCGACGGTCCAGCGCGTCACGCCCGAGGCGTCCGTGACGCCGGCGCCGCTGGCGACGATATTGGCGAAGTTGTCCGACTCGGCGACCTGAAACCGGTGTGACAGCGTCACCGCAGTCTCGAATTTGCCCCGGCTGCCTCGGGCGGCCAGCGTCGGCGTCGTGCTGATGTTCGTGGCCTCGAACAGCGGCGATACCGCCAGGGGGGCATCGACCTTGAGGTTCGAGCCGTCCGCATTCAACGCCGCGGTTCCGCCAAGCACCGCGCTCGGCGACACCGGCGACTGCGTGCCGCTCTGGCACGCGACCGTCACGACAGCGCACAGACAGAGCGCTGCCACTTTCATCTCAAATGGGTATTTCATAGATTGCCTCGGGTTCAACAGCTTGCCATTTTAGCGTAACCACGCGGCTTTGAACCGGAATTTCGTCGCTAAAACCTTGCGGGCGTGTGAGTTCCAAGTGCTATCGTATTGAGTCACGCATGCGGTCCCCGGCCTCCCTGAGCGTGCTCGTGCCGATTTTCAACGAGCGGGCGACTATCGAGCGGCTGTTGAGCGCAGTTGTCGCGGTGCAGACCGGTCTTACGGTCGAGGTGCTGGCCTGCGACGACGGGTCGACGGACGGAACGCGCGAGATTCTGTCGCGCCTGTCACTCCCCGGACTCAAAGTCATTTTCATGGACGAGAACGTCGGCCGAGGCGGTGTCATCAAGCATCTCTGGAAGCTGGCGACCGGCGACATCATCGTCCACCAGGACGCCGATCTCGAATACGACCCCCAGGATTACATCCCGATGCTGCAACCGCTGTTGGCCGGGCACGCCGACGTGGTCTACGGCAGCCGCTTCAAGGGCTCGATCGAAGGCATGCGTGTTCTGAACCGCGCCGGCAACCTGTTCATGTCCGCGTCGGCGCGTGCGCTCTACGGCGTCAACGTCTCCGACCTGATGACGTGCTACAAGATGTACCGCTCCTCGCTGATCGAAGGCATGCACATCGACGCAAATGGCTTCGATTTCGAAGCCGAGTTTACGGCGCGGCTCGCGCAACGCGGCGCACGGTTTGCCGAGGTTCCGATCCGCTTTTCCGGGCGCACGTTCGAGGAGGGCAAGAAAATCCGCGCGTTCGACGCGGTGCGCGTGATGCGCGAACTGATACGTTGCAAGGTCACGAGCGAAGCGCGTGTCTGACAGCCTGCACAACCGCATGGTCGGCGTCATCCTGGCAGCCGGCAAGGGCGCGCGGATGTATCCGTTCTCGGAGCGATCGCCGAAACCGATTCTGCCGATTCTCAACCGCCCGCTGCTCGCCCACCAGATCGAGGTGATGCGCGACTGCGGCATCTCGGTCGTGCACATTGTCGTCGGTCATCTGGGCTACCAGGTTGCCAGCACGTTCGGTGACGGTTCCAACTACGGCGTCAAGATTCATTTCATCGAGCAGGAGAGCACACTCGGCCTCGCGCATGCCGTCGGCGCGCTCGAATCGCGCGTGCAGGTGCCGTTCCTGTTGATGCTCGGCGACATTTACTTTCACTTGAAGGCGCCGCTGCGGCCGCTCTGCGACGAGGTGCTGCGAGGCGACGTCAACGCCAACCTTGTCAGCATGTACGAGCCGGACCCGGAGATGGTCCGGCGGAATTTCGTGATTCAGGCCGACGAGCACCGCCGCGTGCATCGCGTCATCGAGAAGCCGAGGTACGTCGACAGTCAGCTGAAGGGCTGCGGCCTCTACGTGTTCGATCCGCACATTTTCGATGCCATCCGCCGCACGCCGCGCACCGCGATGCGCGATGAATACGAGATCACGGATAGCATCCAGATTCTGATCAACGACGGCTACGTGACGCATCACCACCCGATCGTCGAGCGCGATCTCAATCTGACCAAGCCCGCCGATCTGCTGATGATTAATCTGATCGAGCTGTCCCGCGCCGGCTTGTCGAAGCTCGTCGACCCAACTGCCGAGCTCGCGTCGGGAACCGAGGTCGATCGCAGCGTCGTCGGCAAGGGCGTCACGGTCAAGCATCCGATCAAGATCACCAACAGCGTGATCATGCCCGGTGTGAGCGTCGAGGCCTCGACGGATCTCGATTCGGTGGTGATGGACGGCGAGCACACCGTCTACTGTCCTGGCATCGCGCAGGCGTCGGGGCACGTGCCGCACTCGGCATGAGCGGCTGGTCGCACGCGCTGGTCACCGGCGGCGCCGGGTTCATCGGATCGCACCTCACCCGCGCCTTGCTGGCTGAGGGCCGCCAGGTTACCGTTCTCGATAATTTATCCGTCGGCCGCAGGGAAACCGTTCCCGAAGGCGCGCGGTTCGTGCATGGCGACATTCGCGATGCCGCGGCGGTCGACGCGGCGTTGCAGGGTGTCGACTGCGTGTTCCATCTGGCGGCGCAAGTCACCATCCGCGGGAGCTTCGATCGCTTCTACGACGATCTCGACACGAACGTGATGGGCACGGCGCGCGTGATCCAGGCTGTCGATCCGGCGAGGGTTCGGTGGTTCACGCTCGCGTCGTCGATGGCTGTGTACGCCGATGCGCCGTCGCCGGCGCCTATCGACGAGTCACACGCGACCCAACCGATTTCGCCCTACGGCGTCGGCAAACTGGCGGCGGAGCGCGTCGGCGCGCAGATCCTCGAGGCGCGCGGCATTCCGTTCACGGCCTTGCGTTTCTTCAACACCTTCGGTCCGGGCCAGACCTATACGCCGTACGTCGGCGTGCTGACGATCTTCGTAACGCGGCTGCTGCGCGGCGAGACGATCACGATTTTCGGAGACGGCGAGCAACAGCGCGATTTCGTGCACGTCTCCGATATCGTCGCCGGCATCACCGGCGCGACGGGCCGGTCGACGGGCACGTTCAACCTTGGCACGGGCCGGGGCACCTCGTTGAACGAGCTGGCGGCACTGGTCCTGGCGCGGCTGGCCCCTGATCGCAAACCGGCATATGCGAATGCGCAGGCCGGTGAGTTGCGATACTCCGTGGCGTGTATCGACGCCGCTCGTCAGGCGTTCAGCTACCGTCCTCAGCGCACGTTAGCGGATTCGCTCGGCGAGGTCGTCGAGTCGGTGGCGGCAACGCTATCGCGCTGACGTCCGCGTGCCTGGTGACCGAGAAATCCCAGCAGCAAGAAGCCGTAATACCAGGTGACATAGACGCCGGTGCCGTGGATTTTCCACAACTGCGAGCCGATAGCCAGTGCGCCGGTGAGCAGGGCGAGCTGCACCTCGGAGGCGCCGCGCGCCAGGAAGAAGCTGCCGAGGACGAACGCCGCGAACAGCAGGAACGCCGGACTGGTATTTGGCTGTCCGGCGACGAGCGGCTCGCGCAGCAGCGCGCGCACATCGTCGCGTAATCCCCAGAACCCAAACGGACTCGAGCCGTAGGCGTTGGGATCCTGCTGGTGCCCCTGCGTTTCATGCAGGATCGTGCTGATCATGCCGCGGCCTTCGATGCGCTGCGATCGCAACAGTACCGGGACGCCGATCAGCAGGCTGGCGACGACGAAGCCGGCGACAAAGGAGCGCGCCTTGGCGGCGGACCGCCAGTAGAAGCCGAGCCAGGCCGGGAACATGAACGCCGGATAGAACAGCGTCGCCATGGCCGTCGCGAGCAACCCGCCGGCGAGGGCCGGCCGCGGCAGCGCGGCAAAGGCCGCGAGCGTGACCGCCGCGGGTGCGATGTGCGAGGCGAAAGTCATGCCGCCGATGGTCTCGCGCTCGCCGCCGACGCCCATGACGTAGGCGCTGCCGCAATACAACGCGGTCGCGCCCCACGCCGCGTGCGCGCCGAGCATGCGCCGCGCCGCGATAAACAAACCGACGACGCCAATCAGGTGGAACGTGATCGTTGCCAGCTGGCTCGCGGCGATCGGCGGCAGCACGTATTGGCCGAACGCCGGTAACGGTTCCGGCCCGTTGAGCGGGATCGGCGCGAGCAGCACCTGATATACCAGGTGCATGTAATAGAGGATCGGGCTGTAGGTGGCGCCGGGGGTGTTGGTCAGCAGCGGGTCGCCGTAGGGAAACATCCAACGCTCGCGCAACCGCTGCGCCCCGAGATTGGAATAGAACCCGACGTCATCGGGCAACCGCACCAGCGCGATCGCGACATTGAGCAGCAGCAACACAATCGTCAACACCATCAGCGTGTTGCGATCGAGACGCGGCCGCCACTCGTCGGCGTGCGGCGCGCGGCTGCGGGCCAACGCGCGCGCGAACAGAAACAGGCTGACGGCCATGATGCCGATGAACACCCAGTCCATCAGCCGCCAGTACACGGGGTCGTCGAACAATTCGAAGAACCGCATCACGTCGAACAACAGGAACCCGATCGGCAACAGGGCGAGCAGTTCGAGATTCCGCGGATGCAACGGGCGGGTCAGATCGAGGCCGACGACAATCAGGATCACCGTCGCCAACCAGAGCGCGGTGGCTTGCGATGGGATTAGCCGCGACAGAAACGCGTGTCCGGGGTCGCCCGTCAGATCCCGGGCGATCTGACCGAAGACGGCCGAGGTGCCAGGATCGGGCGGCAACGGCTCGAACCGCGGTGTTTCGAGCTGCCGCTGATTGAGCGGCTCGCGTTCGAGGGGCTTGCACGACATGAAGCCGATGGCCATCAGCAAACTGATGGCACTGACCGTCAACAGCAGTTTCACGCGTCCGCGCCTCTCACAGCAGCAGCCGCTCGATTGCGGCCGGCCAGGTCATCGCCCGGGCGATCCCGGCGCCGTTGTCGCCCATCCGCGCCGCGAGGTTCTTGTCGTCCATCACTCGCCGCATCGCCGCGGCGACCGCCTCGGGCGTCGGTGCCGTCAGAAAGCCATTCTCGCCGTCGCGAACGAACTCCGCAGGTCCGCCGCTGTCCGTGCACGTGATGACCGGCTTGCCGCACATGAACGCTTCGATCGTCACGAAGCCGTAGTCTTCATTGAACGGCGTGAAGACGACGGCACGGCACTTCGCCAGGTGCTCGATCATTTCGGCGTCGCTCAACCGGCCGACGAAGCGCACGCGATGCGCGACGTCGAGGTGACTCGCCAGGTTCTTCAGACTCTCGAGCTCGCCGCCCTCGCCGGCAATCACGCACTGAATCCTCGCCGCTTCCGGCTCGGCCAGCGCGCGAAGAATCAAGTCGAAGCGCTTCAACGGCGCCAGCCGTGACACGCCGAACAGGTAATCCCCGTAGCCGTCATGGCGGTAATCACGCTGCGGCGCCGGCGGGTAAAGGACGTCCGACTGGATGCCGCCGAACTTCTGCAAACGCGCCTGCACCGTTCCCGAAATCACGAAGCGCCGGCGCATCTTGTTCAGCAGATGCGTGTCGACGCGATGGATCAGCGCGCGCCGGGCGCGCTCCTTGATCCCCTGTTTCCACGTCAGATGACTGCTGAACTGATCCCACAGGTCGTAGTACTCGCGCATCCGGTGGTTCAGCCACAACACGTGATTGGGATGCTGCACCGCGTAGCCGGGGAAGCGCAGACTGATCACCTGATCGATCGGCTTCTCTTCATGCGCGAGCTGAACGTCGGTGCACCATGCTGCCAGATACGCACTGCCCTGCCGCCCGAACCGATTCTGCGGGGTGATGATCAAGCCGGCCTCGTGGCCGGCCTCCCGCAACGCTCGCACCAGCTCGCGCGCCATCACCAGATGGCCACCCTCGGCAAACGGCGGACTCGAGGTTACGACCGCGACGGTCGCCACTACTGCGGATCTCCGTAAGTGGGAATCAGGCGCACCATCACGCCGAGAAAGCGCGAGTCGTTCGCACCGCTCTCGAACATCGGCACGAAGCCGGATGACGATGAGATGTTGACCAGGTAGACGTAGTTGGTCGGATAGCGCGGGTCGTACTTGTACGGCATGCCGTGCGGCATCGCCAGGTCGACGGTCTGCTGCGAGCTGGGCGGCATCTCGATGACCTTGCGATCGCCGCCGGTCGAAATGACGACGCGATTGGCCCGCGGCCCGGTTTCGAGGATCGCGGTGAGGCGCGCGATGCGCAGCGAGCGCGGCTGCTCGAGGCCGGCCGCATCCGTCTCCGCCGCGATCGGGGCGCGCAACAGAATGTCCGCGCTCGACTCGCCTTTAATCCAGAACGCGTCGCCCTCGCGGTTGTAGACGTTGTCGTCGATGAAGTAGGCGAAGATGGGCGGCGTGCCGCCCAGCGGCTGTCGAATACGCGAGGGCACCACGTTGATCGGCAGATCGTTGACCATCGTCAGTTCCGTCGGCAGCCACCGGAACAGGCCGGTCTTGGCATGCTCGGCGGGATTGCGCGTGGCGTAAAACGGGTTCCAGACGATCGGCGTGACGAACAGGCCGCCAACCAGGATGGTCAACAACGCGGCGACCGCCGTCTGCATGGGCGGCACGAGAAACAGGAAGATCCCGTAGGTGCCGAGGAAGTAGCGGTTCCCCACCGGACCGCCGCCGCCCGACCAGGTGAACGGCATGTAGACCAACAGCACCAACGCCGTCATCACGCCTGCGCCGAGCGTCAACCACTGCCAGACCGCGCGATCCCTGGTCGCCGCGAGAAACAACATCACCGCCATCAAGCCGGGGAAGAAGTACACCGCGAAGCCGGTATGACGGCCGAACAGAAAATACCCGACGTTGTGCGGCAACACCTCGAGCAGCGCATCGCGCGTGAACAACACCTCGAACGACCCGCCGCCGACGCGGCCCAAACCCACGGTGTCGAAGGTGCTCGCGTCGTTCTGGTACGGGAAGCCGCCCTTGAAGTTGGCGCCACCGGCGCCATAAAACGTCTTCCGTTCGCCACCCTGGTAGTTCCATTCCCCGGTGACCGCAATATTGATAGTGAACAGCGCGGCAACCACCACCGCGAACACGGCAAAGATATTGGCGGCGCGCCGCCACTGCCGCCGCAGGACGGCCGAGACCAGCAGCGGAGCAATCAATCCGACGTTGGTGGGCTTCGCGAACGTGGCCACACCGAGCCAGGCCGCGGCCACCAGATCGGAGCGGGTCCCGAGCAACCATCGCGTTCGCCAGGATTCGCGAATCCGCGGCGGCATCGGCGCCGGCGGCGGGCCCGCGACTTCCTTGTAGCACCAGAAGAAATAGCCGAACAGCACGATCGCGAAGATGAAGAAATCCGGACCGATCTGCACCATGTAGACGGGCACGATCGAAATGAACAGGAACGCGCCCGCGAACACCAGCGCCGCGACCGGATGACTGCGCGCCGCAAGAAACGCGTAGGCGCACAGAAAGCACGCTGCCATCAGCAGCGCGTGAAGGACCAGGAAGCCGTTGGTGCCGAACAGCCAGATGAACGGCGCCGCGACCAGCGGATAGATGTACGCCTTCGCGTAGAACAAGCGCGAGTCTTCCCCACGTTTGAGGAACAGGCCTTCGGGACCCGACGGGAACTCGCGCCAGACGCGAACGAGGTCATCGCGGCGATATTCGAAATCGAGATCGTGTGCGAGGCTGTGGCCGAGCGTGTAGTAGGTCGACGCGTCGCCGGCAAAACCGCCGGATGCTTTCGCAAAGTCGACAGACACCGCCCAGACCAGTAACGCCGCCGCGATCGCCGCGCTGGACGACGCACCGAGGCGCCAGGCTATCGAGCGGCCCTCCAGCGCCGCCGCCACCTTCCGATCCGTCGTCGTCATGGTTTCGAAGACAGGAAGTCCAAATCCGCCCTCAGGATACCCGCGCGGTTGGGTACGTGCGAATTTTCGTGGAGCAGCAGGTAGAGCTGCTCCATTTTCCGCACGAACGCGGCGATGTCGTAGCGAGCACCGGTGCGGCGCGCTTGCGCTGCCAGCGCCACGGCGAGTGCCGGAGTCTCGAGCAGCTCGCAGACCGCGTTCGCCAGCGCTTGCGGGTCGGCCTTCGGAACGATCAAGGCGTCCTGCCGATCGGTCAGGATATCGAGCAGTCCATCCGCATCGGTTGCGACGATCGGTTTGCCCATCGCCAAGGCCTCGAACGCCGTGAGGGGCGTTCCCTCCCACAGCGATGGAAACACGACGAGGTCGAGCGCCGAGAGCACCGCCGCGACGTCACGCTGAAAGCCGCTGAAGGTCAACCGATCACCCAAACCCAGGGTTCGCGCGCGGGCTTCGAGCTCGGGCTGCAACTCTCCTTCGCCCACGATAAAGAATCGGACATGCGGATGCCGCTCCAGGACCGCCGGAATCGCGTCAATCAAATGGTGATTGCCCTTCGACGGCATCAGCCGCGTCACGGTCCCGATGGCGGTGTCGCCGGGCGCGATGCCCAGTGCCTGTCGCGCCGCCGCAATCTCGTCCGCGGTGCGCGGCCGCGCGAATTCGTCCAGCGGCGCACCGAGATACACCACCTTGGTACGCTCGGCGGGAATCAGCCGCGCTCGCGTCGTGAATTCGCCGGTCGATTTACCCACCGCGATCGCAAGATCGGTATGCGGCGCGAGGAAACGATCGGCAACTTTCTGAAACCAGGGCGTGTCGCCATGGTTGGCGTGCTCGTGGAGGATGGCGGGAATTCCCATTCGCCAGGCGCACAACCGCCCGAAGGTCGTCGCGCCGTATCCGTGCATGTGAACGATGTCGGCACGCTTGCGACGCAGCACTTTCAGCAGTTCCGGAAACGTCGCGGGATCGAACTTGTGCCGCGCCAGGTAGGTGACGTCGATGCCGAGCTCCTCGAGATTGTCCGCAGAGAGATCCTGCTTGCGCAGGCTGATCAACGAGACGTCGAAGCGGGAGGCGTCGAAGCGCGGAATCATCCACGCGAACAATCGCTTGACCCCGTGCATGCGCGACCCGTGCCAGCCGAGGTGATCGCAGATGTGAACGACGTTTAACCGGGGGCCGGGAAACGGGAGTCGCGAACCGGAGGTAATCACAACAGTCCCTCGGCACGATACCAGTCGGCTGTGCGCCTGATGCCTTCCTGGAGGTCGACGCGCGGCTGAAAGCCGAGCTCGCTACGCGCGCGTGTCGTATCGAAGGCGCGGCTCTTGGTGTAGAAGTCGACGCGCCGTCGATACAGCGGCGGCTCGATGCGCAACGGCACGCACACCATCTCGCACAGCAGGCCGGCCGTCCAGAATGGCCACACCGGCAGGTGCAACCGCGGCGGGGCGACACCGAGCTCTCTCGCGACCAGCCGCACGAGATCTTCAAGCGTCGTGTAACGAGGCCCCGCGAGGATGTAGGTGCGGGCGCGGGCCGCCGCGACGGTGCCGCACAGCCGGAAGCCTTCGACGAGATCGTCGATGAACGTCAGGTGATAGAACGGCCGGCCGCTGCCGATCATTGGAAACCGGCCGCGAGCCAGACCCCGAAACATCTTCAGGAAGCGCGTATCGCCGGGGCCGTAGATGCCGATTGGCCGTGCCACGACAACGTCGAGGTTCTGTGACGCGCCGAACTCGCGCGCCAAGATCTCCGCTTCGAGCTTGGTCTCTTGATAGACGTCGCCAGGATTGAACGGCGCATCCTCGGTCGCCGGCGGGTTGGCGATATGGCCGTGGACGCCGCCGGTACTGCAGTGCACCACTCGCCTGACGCCCGCGGCCTTAGCCGCCTCCAGAACGTGACGTGTGCCGTCGATGTTGATGGCGCGATACGCCGCGTCCGGCTGGCCGGCCTCGCGGTAGGTCGCCGCAACGTGATAAATGACGTCGACATCGTCGGCGGCGCGCCGCACGGCCGCCGCGTCGCTCAAGTCGCCATCGACACGGACGACGCCCTTGGCCGGCAGCGGCGACCGATCGAATTTGTCGCGGCTCTGCGGCCGGACCAGCGCGCGAACCTCGTCACCGCGACCGATTAGATGTTGTGCGAGATGGCCACCTGTGAAGCCGGTCGCTCCGGTGACGAGAACCTTCACCGCGCGGCGATCTCCTTGGCCGATGACGCCGGTGCGGCCGGCGGGCCGGCCAGGCGCCGGTAGGCTTCGGCGGTGCGGCGCAAATACGATTCGCGCGAATACTTCTCCTCGGCAACCGCCCGCGCCGCCGCGGACAACCGCGCCCGTTCATCCGGGCGATCCATCAATTCGAGAATCGCCGCGGCAAACGGCTGCGGCTGCGGGTCGACCAGCATTGCGATGTCCGGGGTGAGCACCTGCGTGTGTGTCAGCAGGTTGGTCGCAACGATGGGTTTTCCCGATCGCAGGTACGAGTAGATTTTCAAAGGCGTATTGGTGCCGCGAATCCGCGGCGACACCAGGAGGTCGGCGGCCTGGACGAACCCCGGAATCTCCCTCGCTGGCTGCTGGCCGGTGAAGATCATCACGGCTGCGGCGCCGGCAGCGGCAGCATGCGCGCGCGCGGCGGCGACCTGTGCCGGTTCGCCGCCGACGACGAGGATGCGTGCATCCGGCCGCCGCTCGGCAATGAGCGCGGCAGCGTCGATCAACATGTCGACACCCTGGTAGGCCTCGAAGGTGCCGGTATACAACGCGAGCGGCGCCTCAGCGGCGATCCCCCATGTCGAGCGAATCGCGTCGGCCGATCGGCTCGGCCGCTCGTCGACGTCTCCGCCCATGACGTTTTCGATCAACAGCGCGCGATCGCCGACGCCCATGCCGGTGACGGTGTCCTGCAATTCCTGGCAGATGGTGATGACCACGTCGGATTTGTGGACCATCTGGTCCTCAACCCAGTCGAAGGCGCGGCGCAGCGCCGCGGACCGGCTGTATTTGAAATTACTCAACTGCTGCGGCAGGCTCGAATGCATGTCGTAGAGGTGTGGTATCCGCAGCCACTTCGCGAGCCACACGCCGACTAACCCCATCTCCTCATGCGAGTGAATCGCGTCATAGCGGTCGGCAATCACCCGCCGCACGATCGTCAACAACATCAACGAATCGAGGACGATTTTCGTAAACGACGGACCGATCGGGACTTTCGATACAAAAGGCGGCTTGAGGGTGCGAAAGATGCGCAGGTTCGGCAACTCGACATCGCGGCCGATTGGATAGGTGACGAGATCGACGTGATGGCCGAGCTCGATGAGGGCCTTGATGCGGTGGTACTCGCTGAACGGGGTGCCGCGCGGCTCGAAAAACGGCTCCGGCGCGAGCATCAGGATGCGCACGCGTCATTATGCCATCTAACTGAGCCGCTGGCAGTTAGGTTACAATAGACCCTCAACCACCAACGCCACTGTCATCGCTGCTGAAAGTACTCGTACGTCTTGGCATCAGTGCGGCACTGCTCTATCTCGTGCTGCGCTCGATCGATCTGGCCGCGTTCTGGGAACGCGTCCGGGGCATGAATCCCTTGTGGATTCTGCTGGCGCTTGGCGCGTATTCGCTGACGCAGACCGTCGCGGTGTGGCGCTGGCAACGGCTGCTGCGCGCGCAACACGTGGAAGTTGATCGCGACAAGCTCACCGAATCGATTTGGGTGAGCCTGTTCTTCAACAACTTCCTGCCCAGCAATATCGGCGGCGACGTGATTCGCATCGCCGATACCGCTGAAGCGGCAGGATCGAAAACGCTGGCGACGACGGTGATCGTCGTCGATCGAGCGCTCGGGTTGACCGCGTTGATCCTGATCGCCGCCTCAGGCGCGTTCGCGGCGTCACTGTTTGGCGTGCATATGCCCGGCGCGCGGTGGTTGTTCGCCACGACGGCAGCCGGATTAGCCGCGGCGATTTTTGTAATTGCGATTCCGCAATTGGTGGGTCACATCTTGAAGCCCGTGCGCGCCTTGAACCGTCCGTGGATCACGGAACGCGCACAGCGGCTCGAAGATGCGGTGAATAAGTTCAGAAAAGCGCCTGCCGCATTGGCCGGCGCGTTCGGCGGCGCGATTGTCGTGCAGATCACAATTGTGGCCTTCTATTTGCTGACGGCATTAGGACTCTCAGTTCCTATTCCGATTTTTCTGGGGGCCGTGCTCATCCCGGTGAGCCTGGTCGTTCAGATGGCGCCGATCTCGATCAACGGGTTCGGTGTCCGTGAAGCTGTGTTCGCGTTTTTCTTTCGTCGGTTCGGGCTTCCGGCCGAAGCCGCGGTGGCACTCTCCCTCGTGTCAACCGGTTTGGTCATGGGCCTGTCGTTGGTAGGCGGTTTCTTGTTTTTAAGGAGACGGTAATCGTTCGAAAAATCCGGCGCCCGAGCGCTCCGGTCAGGTCGTTCGAAGAGTCTTAGAGGGATCCACGAAATGTCACCGTTCTACCCCGTTCGAGGGCTGCTCGCCCTCGTCGCTGTGATTTGTGTCGGCGGTTGTGAGGCCGCGAAGAGCGCCAATCCGATGGCGCCCTCGGCCACGGTCAGCCGTGAGGCCGCCGCGGTCTTCGAACCGTCGCCGGTCTCGACACCGGCGCGGATCGAGGCGCCACGGGCCATGGCACCGTCGGGCCGCATCAACACGAACAACCCTGACTTCTTCGTCACCAACAGTGCGGTCGAAGGCAGCGCCGACGTCGTGTACATCTTCGAAGTGTCGAGACTGGCCGATTTCAGCCAGCTTGTCGCGGTGGTCAGCACACCAATGGCTGACAGCGGCATCACAATGATGTCCCTCGGATCACTCGCATACGGCGGCACGTATTACTGGCGCGCGAAAGGTAGCGGCGGCGGTGTTGAATCTGCGTTCTCGAACGCGCTGAGCTTCACGCTGCCGAGCGGCCCGCACGCCGCAGCGTCAGCGGATCCCGTCATCGCGATCCCGACCGCGTACTGGTCGACCGATCAATGGCGCATCTATTTTTACGCGCTGGTCGAGCGCAAGGGCGTGCCGACGGTGTCGCTGGACGGGATGCGCGCGCTACGCGCCGATCTCGTCGCGCGCGGCGCCGATTTCCAGAACGGCTGGCGCGGCGACATGCGGCCGCGATTGTTTCTGCCGGTGCCGGGTTGCCCGGTGGCCAACCGTCCCGACGTGCCGGAATGTTCGTACAGCCGGACGATAGACCTGGGCGGCGAAGGCCAGGAATGGCGATGGATCGTTCGATGACAACGTGTGCAGGTCGGTGTTCAGTGCTGAGGTGTAAAGACGTGGGCAGTATTGGTCGATATTTACTTGTTGAAGGAACTCCAATGTCGAGAGCGAACGTTTTTCGCGGGCTAACTGCCCTCGTTGCAATCACTTGCCTGGTGGGCTGCGAAGCCGCCAAGAGCGCCAATCCGACCGCGCCGTCGGTGGCGGGCCCCATTCCGGGCGTCAACATCACCGCGCCGCGCGGGCTCGAACCCTATGCCGGTTCGACCCTGACGTATACCGGCGCTCCGGTGACGTTGCTGATCGAGAATGCCGGCACGAGCGGCGCTCGCAACATTTGGCTGCAGGTCGAAGTCGCAACCGACTCCGGGTTCCAGCAAATCGTCCATCAGGCCGATCAGGTGACACCGGGGTCCGGCGGCCGCACCTCGTACACGTTGCCGGCGCCGCTGGGTGCCGGTTACACCTACTACTGGCGCTCGCGCGCGCTGGACGGCGCCAACACCGGTCCGTACTCGCCCGTCTCGACGTTCAACGTCGTGCCGCCGGTCGTCATCGACGCGCCGCGCGCGATGGAACCGTCGGGCACGCTCAAGACGAACAAGCCGGACTTCAAGGTCACCAACGGCGCGGTCTCGGGCACCAGCGGCGTGGGCTATCGCTTCGAGGTGTCGAAGACCGGGGACTTCAGCCAGATCACGGCGGTGGTGACGGTGCCGATCGGCGGCTCGGGCACGACGCAGATGACGCTCGGCGAGCTGCCTTACAAGACAACGTTCTACTGGCGCGTGCGCGGCAGCGACGGCGCGAAAGAATCGGACTACTCGAACGTCCTCGCATTCACCACGGCGGATCCGCCGCCTCCCCCGCCGTCAGGCGGCGGTGGTGTGCCGAGCGGTGTGCCGACGGGTCCCGGCGGACGCGCGCCGGCCGGTGGCGGCATCCCCAGCTACGGCCCCGGAGTCGTGCAGGCTGTCGCGCGAGCGAACCCCGCGGCCCTGGCCAACTCGTGCCAGAGCCATGGCGGCAGCTGGCAGTTCATGGACCAGGTCGTCGACACGCTCCGCACCTACGACACGCGCTGGGGCTATAACGGCAAGCGCGGCAACACCAACGATCCGTCACACGACGCGATCGCCTACAACTACGGCGGCGGGCCGGATGCGGGATCGACCGAGGTCTACATCATCGACATCGTCGCCGGCCACTGCGGTCCGACCCCGTCCCCGGCGTGGATCGACGTGACGGGCGTCACCTACAGCTCGGGCACCATCGGCCGGTGGACGAGCCGCGGGCGCTTCTAGGCCACAGATTAAACACAGAT
The DNA here is from genome assembly GCA_035626435.1 of Vicinamibacterales bacterium. GTDB lineage: Bacteria > Acidobacteriota > Vicinamibacteria > Vicinamibacterales > UBA2999 > 12-FULL-67-14b. The sequence continues at coordinate 2,524 of DASPNQ010000157.1, read as the reverse complement.
TAAACAGATGTCAGGGCTTCGTCGCGATGGCGGCGAAGTCCTGATACGAAAACATCCGCTCGTTGAGGCGGTCTACATTGCTGTTGAATGACGACACGAGCTCCGTGAGCTGATCCGGAGCCGCGTCGCCGAAGTGCTCGGGCAGCGGTCTCACCTTCTTCAAGCGTCCAGCCGGTTCGGTCGGGGCGCGATAGACAATCTCGACATTCGAAAAGCCGCTCGCCTGCAGCAGGTACTGCAACGTCTCGGGGTGAATTGGCTTCACGTGTGACAAGTCGCGTATGAAGCTCTCGAAGAACGCGACCCAGCACGTCGGGTTGATCGTCTCGAGGATGATGCGGGCTCCCGGCCGCAGCTTGTCGAATGCAAGACCCAACATCGCCGTGAGGTAGCCCGGATCGAGATGCTCGATCACCTGGACCGCAACGAGGCCTCCGAGCGATTCGTCGGGAACCGTCTGCAGGAATCCAACCGCATCGCGCGATTCGGCGTCGAAGCCGCGCGACCGGCAGATCTCGATCATCTCCGAGTTGAGATCGATGCCTTTCGCAGACACACCGGCGTCGCGCAGCAACTGAAGAAATTCGCCGCGGCCGCAGCCTACGTCCAGGACATTCGATTGGCCGGTGAAGTACGGAACGAAGTCTTTCAGACGATTGCGAATCTCGGATTCAGAACCGCGGAACCGATCTTCGAAGCCGATGTATTGAAACTGCGCGGATGCGCCTGGTGAGGAAGGGCCGGCAGGCGTCAACGTAACTTCCCCGCCTGCGCGGCCCACCCGTTCCACTTCCCGCTTGGCCACCATTGCGGTGCGTTGGGCGATGTCCGTCACCGACTTCAACTGCGCGATCGCATCGTCGATCTGGCGATAGTGGGTGTCGGCAAGCGGCGTGATCGTCTGCAGAAACTGCACGAGCAGCGACTCGAAACGTGCCAGGGCCGCGAACGCCTCCTGCAGCGCCGGCAATGCCCGCTCGAGAGCAAGCGTGGTTTCCCGATGGGCCGCGACGTTGCGATTGAGGTGATCGACAACGGCGGCGTTGAACGCCATTTGCTTTTCGAACAGGAGCGCCGGTGATGCGGCGGCATCGCCGATCTGCCAACTGTCGTTGATGCGTGGCAGCTGGCTTTCGTCGTACGGCGGCGGCGCCGCGGGCAGGCCCGGCACGGATTGCACCGCGCGATCGACCTCGGTGAGCGCTTCGTTGTAGCGGCGATGCGCTTCGGCGCGTTCGGCGAGCAGGCGGCTCAGTAATGAAGGGCCTTGGTCGGCGCTCATCAGCTCTCAGGACGATAGCATGCTCTGACGAAATGCCGCGGCCGGTTTAGCGCAACAGGCTGATCCAGGCGGCGAGCAAGCGCACATCGCGGTTGCCGGGCTCGCGCTGCGACGGTCTGAAGCCGGCGCCGGACTTGAGTGAGACCGCCCACGTTGCGTTGTCGGACGGGGGCAGCGTCAGGTGCCGCGTTTCGCCGGCGCCAAGCGTCAGCGTTTCCCGCCAACCGTTCGCCGACACCGTAATCGTCGTCGCGACCGGTCCAGCGACCACCGCCAACGGCAGGCCGCCGCGCATCGCGGCGTCGTTGCTGTCGATGACGACGGCGGTGTCGGCATCGCCGCGTACCCAGAAGCCATCACGCTCTAAATAGACTTGCTCGTCGAAGGCAAACGCGCGTGCGTCGCCATAGCGCGCCGCGCGAACGGCGGCCCGGCCACTGGCCGCTGAGACCAACGCCACCGGTCGAACCGTCATCGAGGTAACCGGCGCAGGCGTGCTACCCGCCGTCGCGAGACTGAGGGTCTGCACACTCACCGGCAACCGCAGGCGATACCCGCTCGAATTATCGGAACGGCCGTCGATCGGCAGCGACTCGATTGGCGGATCGTTACGACCGACGAACAACCTGAGCTGCGGCACGGCGGGCGCGTCGAGTATCAGGTCGTACTCGCCGGCTGGCACTCGATTGATTCGCGCGACCGGCAGGGCAATCTCGAATGACATCAGCGCGAGAAAGTCTCCGAACGCGATTCGGCGCAGTGGCACGATGTGTAGGGTGTGAGTTTTCCACGCTCTCAGGTCGGCGAGCGCGGCGAGCTTTGACCGGTCCGGCGTCACGATCGGCGCGTCACGGAAATTCCATACGAGCGTCGACGCCACCATCGCCGCTAACGCCGCCGCCCAGCATGTCACCGCCCATCGGGCGCCGGCGGATTTCCTCGCCACGCTGCGCGCAATCACGTAGACCACTGCGAGCGCAGCCACCCAGATCGCCGCATCGCGGATTGCGACGCTGCCACCATCGCGATGTACGCTCGGCATCGCCAAGGGCAGATTGACGATTGGCGAGAGCCATTCCAGCGTGGCATCGTAGGTGGCGCGGCCGTTGTAGATGAATCGCCCGCCTTCGACGAGCGCTCGTGGCACGATCAGCGCGACGCTGATGATGCACAACAGCGGCGCGACAACGGTCTCCTTGCGATCGGCCACCCACGCCGCGATTGCCAGAGCGCCAATCGGCA
>DASPNQ010000156.1:0-15648 GCA_035626435.1 Vicinamibacterales bacterium | reverse complement strand
CTGTCTGCCTGTCTGGCCTGTCTGCCTGTCCGCCTGTCTGGCCTGTCTGCCTGCCTAGAATCCCACCCTGAACCCGAAATCAAACAGCCAGCGAGGGCGAGGGCCGTCGATCGCGCGTGTTGCGCCGACTTCGATAGGCAGACCGACGTTGATGCGCAGCCCGCCGCCGATGCTGGACACGCGTGTCGAGAGATGATCGCTCGTCCACACCATGCCGCTGTCCGCAAACGCAAACACGTCGATCGGCAACGGACCGTAATCGAGTTCACCGGAGCGGATGCCCCACAGCGGCGCGCGGATCTCGACGTTGCCGACCAGCAGCCGGTTGCCGAGCAGATCGTCGCCGCAGACGCGCGCCACGTCGGGATGGCAGTACCGAATGTCATCGCGATGGCCGCGAACCAGGTAGTTCGATCCGAGAAAGCTCGATAACAGGCGCGGGTCGCCGGCGCCCGGTCCGTATCGCGCGTTATGCAGCAGCCGCACCGCGACGGTGTACGGACGGACCGGCATCAGGTACTTGCGGACGTCCGCAGCCACCGCGGTGAAGCGCAGCTGCCCGAGCGTCGGCGTCACTTCGAGTCGGTAACGCGATCCGAGGATCGGGCCGGTCGGACCAAATACCGTGGTGTCGTGCACCAGCGCGGCGCCGGCTTCGGCGAGTGTCGTCGGGCGTCCGCCGGTCAACGCGACCTCGTCGCTGGCCAGCACGCGGCCGGTGGTCTGCGAAGCAATCTGCGATCGCAGGTCGCGCCGGTAGATCGCCTGCCGAACACCGCCGGTCAACTCGATGCGCAGTCCGCGGCTGAACGGGTAGGCGAGAAACACGCCGCTTCGCAATTCGTAGCGCTGAAAGTAATCCGCCTGCCGCAGCCACGCCTGCTCGCCGTTGTGATCGATTGCTTCGCTGCGCCGGTAGCGCATCACCGTCGGCGACAGCTCGGCAAGCGCGCCCCAGTTCCAACGGCGCTCCTGGTTGAGGAAGCGGAACGTAAACGCCGCATCGCGCAGGCGGTTGCCGACCTGCGCTGCTGCGCCGAGCCGGCGCTCACCGAGCATGTCGCCGAACAGCAGCGCGCCGCCGCCGCGAATAAACGTGCCGAACGGCCCGCCGCCGGAACTCAAATAAGGCTGCCCGACGCCTTCGAGCGACAGCCGCGACGCGTAGTCGGTGATCCGCATCGCGTCGGGGTCCGGAAGGCCGGTGGCCGCGTCCGCGAGCGCCCGGTCGACGTTCCCGGGATCAAATATCGGCGCGCGAGCGCGCTCATCGGCATGCAGCGCTGCCTCCTTCGCGCAGGCGGAGTCCGCATCGAGCACGACCAGCCGCGGCCGGCCGCGGTCGAACATTGTCAGGCCGATGACCGATGCGTCGGCGGACACCGACAGCGCCGGGCTCGTGGGTGTGATCCCGGACACGCCGGTCTCGACGCTGGTGATGCGGCGCATCAGTGCGCCGTCGACGGTGATGCGGAACACATTCATCGCGCCGCCCGCATCGCCGATGAAGAACACCTCGCGATCGTCGGCAGACCACTGCGGGTTGAGCTCCGTCGTCCCAGCCGCGACGGCGATCGCATGCACCTGGCGAGTGTCAACGTCCATCACCGCCAGCCGCGGACGTCCGAACGTCATCGTCTTCAGGTCGCTCGACAGCCGCTCGGTGACGAACGCGATGCTGCGTCCGTCGTGCGACCACGCAGGGTGCAAATCAGCGAACGGATCGTCGGTGAGCTGCTCGAGCGCACCGCTGGCAACATCCACCAGATACAAATCGGTTGCGCCACCGGCGAGCGCCGACACCGCGATCCTCGAACCGTCGGGAGCCCAGGTTGGCGACAGCACCTGGCCGATCGACGCGAGTTCGATCTGCCGATCGCGACCGGTGCCCGCCACGTCGATCAGCATCAACGACGCGCGGCCGTGACGGACCGCCGGAAACGCAAACCACTGCCCGTCCGGACTCCACGCGCCCGAGGAGCGCAGCGGCTGCAGGCTGTCGAACTTCGCGCTCGCAGCGGTGGTCGCGAGCTTGCGGATGATCTGTCCGGTGTCGACGTCGGCAAGGAACAAATCGATCGAGAGCCGATCGCGTTCCGAGAAAAACACTGCCTGCGTCCCGTTGGGACTCAGCGATGGACCCAGCTGCATGCTGTCGCCTTGCCACGGCGTCAGGCGGTCGGGTGTGGACGCACCACGCGATGCGTACTCGCGCGCGACATGGTTCCGCCATTCGTCGTACAACGCGTCCAATTCCTTGCCGGTCGCGCGGCGCATCCGATCTTTCAGCCGGCGCTCCTTGCGTCCTGGCTTGAGTGCCTTCTCGATCGCATCGTCTCCATAGGTGCGCCCGAGATACGCCCAGAACGCATGGCCATAGAGGTAGGGTGAAAAATGGCGCGCGGCCCCTGACTGCTCCATCGGGATGCGATCGTGCAGGACCGCATCACGCAGCCACAGCGACGAATCGATATCCAGTGAGCCGCGTGCCAGATATTCGGCCATCCCTTCGATGAACCACAGCGGCTGCGACGTGTCACCGCCGTGCCGCCGTGCAATGTCGAATTGAAACGCGTGGACGATCTCGTGCCCGAGCACTCGATTCGTTTCCGCCAGCGTCGGCGCAAACGGCATGACGATGCGGCGGCGGGCGCCGTCGGTGACGCCGCCCACGGAATCCGGCAACAAGCCCGAGACGACGTTGGTCTGAGCGAATTCGGCCTGGCTGCCATACAGCACCAGGGGCTGGCGACGATCGAACGTGTGATTGAGGAGCTTCGAGAAGCGGCTGTACCAGCGTTCGGCGAGCTGTGCCGCGATGCGCGCGGCGGGTTCCTCGCTCGCGTAGAAGTACACGTCGAAGTGTTCAGTCGCAAGAATCTGAAAGTGGAAATCGTTGTACTCGACTTTGTTACGGCCGAAGTACTGCGCGCCGGCCGGTGCCGCCGGCAAGCCGACAATCAGCAACACGACGAGCGCGCGGGCGAATGGACGGATCACACCCATACTTCACTTCTGAACGATCAGTTGTGGTGAGGTCGCGGCGAGAGCGCCGCGCTGTCGGTGTGTTTCTAACTTAGTGGCGGGACGGAATCAAGCAAAAGGCGTCAGGCACCATCAGGAATTTGCTGATGATGCCTGACGCCTAATTACAGTCGAGCTTACCAGCGGAACGTCAGACCAACCGTGCCGCGCCAGAAGTCGAAGCTGCCAAGCGACAGATCGAGATCGTTGTCGGCTTCGTTGTCCTGCATCGACCGGAAGTAGCGGAGGTCGCCGCGGATGCCAACGTTGTCGTTGAACGCCGCGTTGATGCCGCCACCGACGTTGATGCCGAGATCGTTCGTCGACAGATCGTTGAACAATCCCGTACCGCTCGCGACGTTCGCGCGGATCAGGCCAAGGCCTGCCGACGCGTACGGACGGAAGCCGCTGCCCTGAGGCGCGCTCAGCAGCAGGTTGCCCATCATCGTCGTCACATTGCTGTCGCCGAATTCGAAGTTGCGGTCACCCGCGGTGTCTTCGAAAAAGTTCGGAGACCAGCCGAGGTCGAACTCGAACCCGACGACGTTCGGGTTCCATCCGATCGTCGCGCCGAAATCGACGCGCCGCTCGATGGCATCGTCGTCATCTGGAAAATCACCGAAATCGGCGCTGCCGCCGAAGTTCCCGCCAATGTAGGGAGTAAAGAACCAGTTTTGCGCCGACGCTGACGCTGGGACCAGCATCAGCACTAACGCACTGATTATGAACAGCTTACGGACTTGCATCGTGCCTCCTTGGGTTGCGTTGGCCGTCACCCTGCCATGGACACTGCAAGGCGCATGCCCCGACAGTCGCGCCAGCTCGACGTTAATCGACTTGAACCTCGCAGCCCTCATCGTCTAAACGCCTCAGGTCGACGCGTTCCCCTTGTGGGCTTAGGAGAGAACAATTATTCTCTCCTATACGTCTTAGGAGAAACATGTCGCAACCCGCCGAATTACTGCCCGGCACGCTCGATTTGTTGATTCTGAAATCCGTCTCGCTTGGGAAGCTGCACGGCTACGGCGTGTTGTTGCGCATCGAGCAGATCACGGGCGGCGCCCTGCACATACAGCAAGGCGCGCTCTACCCCGCGCTGTATCGCCTCGAACGCCAGGGCCTGATCGACAGTGAGTGGGGCACATCTGAAAACAACAGGCGCGCGAAGTATTACCGGCTCACCGCGCAAGGACGGCAGCGGCTTCGCGACGAATCGGCGAGCTGGAACCGCCTCGCCGATGCTATGGCCGCCGCGTTGCGCGCCACCTCTCAGGAAATCTGATCCGCGGGAACTGACCATGAAGACATTATTGGCGCGGCTGCGCATCGCCTGGCGCGGACTGACGCAGCCCTCGCAACTCGATCGCGAAATGGACGATGAAATGCGGTTCCACATCGACATGGAAACGCAGCGGCTGATGAAGGCCCGCGGCCTCGGCCATGCCGAGGCACGCCGCCACGCCGCGATCGCGTTTGGCGGTGTCGAGAAATATCGCGGCGCCGGGCGCGATGCGCTCGGCGTGACCTGGATGCGCGGTTTATCAAGCGACCTGAAGCTCGGCGCCCGGATGCTGCGCAAGTATCCGGGACTCACCGCCGTCGCGTTGTTTGCACTCTCGCTCGCAATTGGCGCCGGTGCTGCGTACCTGGAATTTCTCAACGACCTGATGCACGGCAAGCTGCCCTTCCCCGAAAGCGATCGCATCGTCGGCATACAGACGTGGGATCAGGAATCGGGCGAGACGGAAGCGCGCGTCACCGCTGATTTCGTCTCCTGGCGGCTGTCGCTTCGCTCGTTTGAGGTGCTCGGCGCATCGCGGCAGCTCGACGGCAACCTGATCACGGACGATGGCCGCGCTGAGCCGGTGCGGGGCGTTCAGATCACCGCGTCGGCCTTCGCGCTGGCTCGTGTGCCTGCAATGCTCGGACGCACGTTACAAACCGCCGACGAACAGCCGGGCGCATCGCCGGTTGCAGTCATTGGCTATGAGCTGTGGCAAACGCGCTTCGCATCCGATGCGAGCATCGTCGGCCGCACCATTCGCCTCGGCAGGGATCTCTACACCGTGGTTGGCGTCATGCCGCAGGGCTTTGGCTTCCCGATCAATCACAGCTTGTGGGTGCCGCTGCCGCTCAATGAGGCGAATTATCCATATCGCGAGGGGCCGAGCACGCGCGTGTTTGGCAAGCTCGCGGCGACCGTCTCGGTGCGGCAAGCCCAGGCCGAGCTCGACGCCGTCGCTCATCGCGCGGCGCGCGACCAGCCGAAGACGCACGCGCATCTGCGGCCCGTGGTGAAGCCGTTCGTCGAATCGGTTTGGTCCGCAGTCGAGGACTCGCGAATTCAAACCATCGTGTTCTATTCGGCCAACGTGTTTTTCATCGGCCTGCTTGCCCTGTGCGGCGCGAACATCGCGACGCTGGTGTTCGCGCGAACCGCGACACGCGAGACCGAGATCACCGTGCGCACGGCGCTTGGCGCCAGCCGCGCGCGCATTGCGGGTCAATTGTTTGCTGAAGCGCTGGTGCTCTCGTCATTGGCGGCAGCGATCGGACTGGGCTTCGCCTATTACGGATTGCGCTGGGTGAAGAACGCTGTCGTCGCAGGCCAGAAGCAGCCGATCATGTTCTGGTGGAACGATCGAATCGCGCCAGAAACAATGTTGTATGCGGCCGTGCTCGCGGTGTTCGCGGCAGCGATTGTCGGCGTCGTACCTGCGCTCAAGGCCACCGGTATTCGCGTGCAGGAACGATTGAAGCACGCCACCGGCACAACCGCGTCGGGGCTGAAGTTCGGCGGTATCTGGACCGGTGTGATCGTGACGCAGGTCGGCGTCACGGTGGTCTTCCTCGCGATCGTCGGAATGCTGGCGTGGAGCGCGTATGTCACCGGTGGCGGCAAACGCCAGCCAACGTTCCCGGCGGAACAGTACGTCTCTGTGCGCCTGGCACTTGATGTGCCGGCCGACGACCCCGTGAAAGACGACGCCTACCGGCAGCAGTTTCGAAGCACGTTCACCCGATTGTCCGACCGCCTCTCGGCGTATCCGGATGTCGCCGCGCTGACCTACGGCAGGCGGTTACCGGGTATGAATCCGTTCTTCGCGCATCTCGAAATTGCAGATATCCCGGCGTCGCAACAACCATCGACGCCGATTCGTACCGCGGACGTTGCCGCCAACTACTTTGACACGTTCGACGCGCCAATCCTCGCAGGCCGAAGTTTTACTGAAGCCGACAGCGCCGGTGTCAACGTGGCCATCGTCGATCGAACGTTCGTGCGGCTTGTCCTGAAGGATCAGGAGGCGATCGGGCGGCACGTGCGCAGGGCCGCTTCCGAGACGAAACCGGCGGGCCCTTGGATGCAGATCGTCGGCGTCGTGCGGGATCTGACCGACGAGACGGGCAAGCGGGCCGATGATGCGATGATTTACACTCCGACCCGTCCCGAAGCCACTTACCCCGTTCACCTCGCGGTGCGCGCGCGAACGAACCCCGCAGTGGTGATGTCCGAGCTGCGCATCATGGCATCGGAAATTGATCCGGCGCTCCGCTTGTACGACTTGCAAACGCTTGATAACGTATCCGAAGCGGACCGCGTCGCGCTCGACCTCTTTGCTCGACTGCTTGCCGGCGTCAGCCTCGTCGCGCTGGTGCTCGCAACGGCGGGGGTGTACGCGTTGATGTCGTTCACCGTCTCACGGCGCACCGCGGAGATTGGAGTGCGTGTGGCGCTCGGCGCGAAGCCGAGTCGAATTCTGTGGACCACTTTTGGGCGATCGATGCTGCAGGTCGCCCTTGGTGTGTTGCTTGGCAGCATCCCTGCGGCCCTGCTGGTTGCGGCTCTCGGCCCCGAAGTCTCAGCCGAGAACGGCACGAACGTCGCGATTGCGACAGGCGTAATGGCGACGGTCACCGTATGCGCGATCACCGCGATCGCGTGCATCGCACCGGCGCGCCGCGCCCTCAAGATTCAACCCAGCGATGCGTTGAAGACGACTTAAGCGGCGTGGGCTTGGAGCTGGAGCTTGCGTTTACGGACTGAACAACGTTCCATTCACCAACCTGGCGACGATCGGCACGTACTGCTCCCACGAGCCAATCGGCGCCGCGTTTAACGTCAGTACCGACCACGGCTGACGGACGGCGAACAGCAGCATCGACAACGTCGACGTGACCGCAATGATCAGCACGAGTGCGTGGTGCAGCCGCGTTCGTTCGCGCATCAGCCATGGCAGCAGCAGCACGATCAGCGCGGGCGATAGATAGACCGCGTGACGAAAGCCCACGGCCTCCCCGCCGTGGTTGTTGGTCGTCAGCAGTGACACCGTAAGGCTGATGGCGGCGCCCATCATCAGAATCGCGTACACGCCGCCGGCGCGATTGAGCCACCAGCGCCGTTCGATGGTCCCCGCGATCAACCCCAGGAGTGTCAGCGGCGCGAAGACGAAGAATCCTTTGTGTGCAAACAGCGAAGTCCACGCGTATTCGGCGGCGGCGCCCACGGACGTGTACTTGATCGTGCCGGTCAGCTCGGCTTCTTCGAAGAAGGTGCCCTCGTAGCGAAACAGTTCGGGATGGAAACCCGCCGGAAGCACATCGCCGGTAATCGAGACGTTGATCACGCCGTGCGCGATCAGCGGGACGGCAAGGCCGGCGGCGAACATCACCCGGCCGCGCGCGTCGAGATCGCGCCGCCGCAGGAGATAGAAGACGGTTAGCGGCACGAACGACACGATCGGCAGCACTTCAATTCCGGCGAGCAATCCGAGAACCGCGCCGACCGCGAGCGCGCGCCGGCGGGTCGCCCCCTGCCATTCAACGGTCAGCAACAACCAGAACAACACGGCGACCAGCAGACCCGCGATGCCGTGGTTGTTCGGCACGAGCCCATACGGCAACAGCCACGTGCCCATCGGCAGGAGCACGGCGGCCCATTCGCGCAACGGCGGCTTGACGCCGGCCATCGCGAGGATTGCCGCGAACGCGATCACCGTCAGCGCCAGCGCGATCCCGTTCGTCAGAAGGGAGAAGGCGTAGATCATGACGAACCGTCCGCGGTTGTTGAACCGCGTGCCGGGCAAACGTAGCGCCCAGTAGACCGGCGCTTCGAGCGTCGACAGCAACGGCGGCTGATGCGAGTAGAAATGGCCGTCCTTGAACACCTTGTCGACGGTGCGGATGAAGATCGAGTCATCCAGCCGGTAGGTGCCGCGCTCGACGATCGACTCCACCGTGCCGAGACGCGACATCACATGCGCGCTATCGGTGTCCGTCTTGGTTAGCAACGCGATGACGCAGAACGTCGCGAGGAAGATCCGGCGCATTTGACGCCGTCAATCATTACTGATTTGATGCGCCGCATGAAGAGCTTGATTGGCTTGCTGCTGGTGACCGGTGCGGCGACGACGGCTGATGCCCAGTCGTTGCAGGGGCGATGGCGCCTGCTGACCGCCGCCGATATTCGTGCCGATGGCACCATCGCACGGCTGCCATGGGGTCCCAAACCCGTCGGCTCCATCGTCGTCGAAGGCGGCCACTGCTACGTGCAGATCATGTCGGGAGACGTACCGAGATTCACCGCCGGCAAACCGATTGGGCCGCAGATGACGGCGATGTTGCTGAGTAGCTACATCGCCTACTCGGGGCCGTGCGCGATCAACGACACCGAAGGCAGCGTCACGATGAAGGTCGACTCGGCGTGGCGGCCGGATTACGTCGGCACCGAACAGAAGCGATTTTTCCGGTTCGAGAACGGGAATCTCATCTTCGGACCCGTGGCGGGATCGATCAAGAGCGGCGGCGAAGCGTTGACGCGCCGATTGACGCTCGAGCAAGTTAGGAATTAGGAACTAGGAACTAGGAACTAGGAACTAGGAACTAGGAACTAGGAACTAGGAACTAGGAACCAAACTACGGTTCCCAGCTCTAATTCCTAATTCCTAATTCCTATTTCCTATCCTGCCCCCTACGGCAACGCGAACGCCTGCAGGCCATTGCCGTACTGGACGACGATGTACTGCTTGCCCTGGTGCATGTAGGTCATCATGCCGTAACGCTGCAGGCCGGCGGTGCCGATCGCGCCGAGGCGCTGGCCGGTCTTCTTGTCGATGGCGAACAGCTTTGGCGCATTGTCCGTCGTTTGTCCCGGCGCCAGCAGCATCGTCGCGGTCACCAGCAGCGCGCCCACGCCCGGCCGGCCGATGTTCGGATTGACGCCGGTGACGCCCTTCAGCAGCGGATGATTGCGGATCGCATCCTGCGTCGCCTGCGGCGCGTCGCCGTTCGGCTGCACCCACAGGTAATCGCCGGTGTTGAGATCGATGGCGCTGATGCGGCCAACCGGGCCCTTGAACAACGGCAACGGTGCGAGCGGATCGTTCGCACCCGCGCCGGCGCCTGCGCCGCCACGACCCCCGAAGCCGCCACCACCGCCGCCTTCCTCACCACCGCCGCCGCGACCACCGCCAGGCTTCGCGCCGGCCTTGGCCGCCGCTTCCGGATACATCTCGATCGCCGCATCAACCGACGTGGAGGTGCATCCCGCGCTGGTCGGAACCCAATCGACGACCGTCGATCCGGTCTGGCCGAAACAATCGAGCTCCTTGCCGGGGACGAGTGAGCGATTGCCGCCGCCGCTGTGCGACGGGATGTAGATGATGCCGGTCGTCGGATCCGCGGCCGGCGGATGCGTGATGTTCGTGCCGCCCGTCTCACCCGGGAAGAATCGCGCGCTCGCGACGCCTTCCTTGTTGCCGCGATGCACCGGCGGATTGAACGGCGGCACCAGCATGCGCTGCAGCGTCGCGCGCTCGAGGGCGAGCTTGCGAATCTCGGGCGTGTAGTCGATCAGGTTGTCGACACTGCGGCCAATGAATTCGTACGGCGCCGGCTTGATCGGGAATGGCTGCGTCGGCGACAGCTTCTCGCCCGGGACCTTCGACGCCGGCACCGGCTTCTCTTCAAAGCCCCAGAGCGGTTGGCCGGTGTGTCGATTGAACGCGTACAGGATCGCCTGTTTCGTCGCCTGGAATACGCCGGGCACGCGTTTGCCGTTGATGGTGACGTCCATCGCGATTGGTGCGGTCGGCGTGTCGTAGTTCCACACGTCGTGATGCACCATCTGGTAATGCCAGACGCGTTTACCGGTCTTGACGTCGAGCGCGATCAGACTCGCGGAATACAGGTTGTTGCCCGGACGGAAACCGCCGTAGAAATCAACGGTCGCGCTGTTCGTCGGAATGTAGACGATGCCGCGCTCCGGATCCGCCGAGAGCGGCGCCCATGACGAGACGTCACCGGTCCAGCGCCACGCGTCGTTCTCCCACGTGTCGTGGCCGAACTCACCGGGACGCGGAATGACGTGAAACTTCCACAGGAACTTTCCGGTCTTCGCGTCGTAGGCGAGGATGTCGCCGGGCACGTTCTCGCGGCGCGTCTGGTGGTAGCCCTGCTCCGCCGAGTTGCCGACGATGACGACGTCGTTGACGACAATCGGTGGCGATGACGAGGTGATGTAGCCGAGATCGAGTGGCACGCCTTCGTTCGGGTTGTACTTCTGCTTCTTGCGGATCCACGGATCCCAATCGCGAATCAGATCCTCGACCATGTCGACGACGCCGGATTGCGGGAACGACGACAGGCCCACCGGCCGCCCCCAGTTCGGCAGCGGCTTGCCGGTATCGGCGTCGAGCGCGACGAGGAAGAAGCCTGGTGTCGCGATGTAGACGACGCCCTTCCCGTTAATCTCGCCGTAGGCAACGCCCTTGCCGTACGGCGCGCGCATCGAATACTTGGAGCGATAGGTTTCCGGCTCGACCCAGTTCCACAGCAGCTTGCCGCTGGTCGGATCGATCGACACGACGTGCCGCCGCGGCCCGGCGACGCTCAGCAGCTTGCCGCCGACGTAGCTGGGTGTCGCGCGTGCCGTCATCGGACCGACGACATCGAGCGGGCTGAAGCGCCAGGCTTCCTTCAGCGTTTCGAAGTTGGCGGGCGTCACCTGATCGAGCGGCGAGTACCGGGTGTGGCCGTAGTCGCCGCCGAGGGTGCGCCACTCGCCCTTTTCGGTGCCGCGCTGCGGCGCCTGGGCAGAAGGAACCAGCGAAGCTGCCCCGAGCAGACCGAGGGCGAGCACCGCCACGAACGTGCGTGGATGCTTGCTCATAACCGGCGAGAGTACGTCCGGTGCCGGACGCCGTCAAGCGATCTGTGGGTCACCTACTGCCACACCTTGGACCATTGCGCGGTATCGGTGAATTGCTGAAACGACACGATCTTGCCGTTGCGGAATTGATAGACGTGGCAGAACTGCGCGTCGATTGTGGCGCCGGACTTGTTCTTGCCGCCGTATCGTCCCAGCACCACGACATCATCGCCGCCGTCGATGAAACGCGTCGGCACGGCCGTGAAGTTGTCGATGGTCGCCAGCAGTCGCCCGAACACGCGCTCGCCGATCGCCTGGCCGCCGACGTAGGGATTGCCGCCCGCGAGCGGACTGCCTTCCGCCTCGGACCACTGAATCGATGGATCCATCGCGCCGAACAACACGGATGGATCGTTCTTGGCGAACGCGGCGTAGCCGGCTTTCACGGTTTCGATTGCTGACATGAGGCACCTCTGTTGATGAACGCGGTTGACCGAGCGCAAAGTCGCCGTTGGCAGTTTGGCGCGGTGTTGCTATAGTAAAGGTTTGTCTGTCGTCGCGCGCGGAACAACGTGCGTAGGCGGCCGGCGCCAGCGACAGCCGATCGGCTGTGCGACCCGCGTGGGCCCGTAGCTCAACTGGCAGAGCAGCAGACTCTTAATCTGTTGGTTGAAGGTTCGATTCCTTCCGGGCTCACCACTCCTCGACATTCGTCTCGTCGTGCCTCGCCCGGAGGAATCAGCGGCGCGCCTTCGCGCTTCGCGCTCGGCTTAACGGCGTCGATTCCTTCCGGGCTCACCACTCCTCGACATTCGTCTCGTCGTGCTCACCGACCTTCGCTCACCTTGCCAACAACCAGCGTGAGCTACGGTTGGCAAGCCGTGCGAAGGTTGTCCACCGTAGCGCGCAGCGCGAAGGCGGACTGCTGCTTCCGAATCGAAGGGCCAACCTTCGCTCACCTTGCCGACAACCCGCGTGAGCTACGGTTGGCCAGCCACGCGAAGGTTGTCCGCCGTAGCGCGCCGCGCGAAGGTGGACTGTTACAACCCGCGCCTACCTCCCTCATCATGGCACGCCATCGGACAGGTCGAATGTGCTGACTGAGCGACGGGACGCGCAGCCGCGGGTCACGACGCAATGTCCCCGCTACTTCAACGCCTCAATAAACACCCGCATCTCCCTGAGCACATCCTCCGGATGCGACAGAAAGACATAGTGATTGGCGCGCGGCAGGCGAACTACACGCACGTTCGGCAGTGCCTTCTCGATCGATTGCGCCTGCCGCTCAACCAACATCTCGTCGAACCGCAGGAACGCGGCGAGGGCCGCCGGGTCCTGTTCTGCAAAGGGACCCGGGTGGTGGGGGCTGGCGAAGATCGCCAGTGAGGGCGGCTTGACGAATGTATAAGTGCGGCCGCTTCCTGAATTGATCGCCTTTCCGACGTGCGGCGGTGTCCGAGGCGGGCCAATCGAACCGTCGGCGTGAACTTCGAATTGCTGCCGCAGCTCCGCTTCGGGCGCGACGAAGCCGCGCACCTGCATCGACCGCGCGCGGAATGCCTCGACGCTCTTGAGCTCGCTGCCATCCCCAGCAGGCGGCCGCATTGGACCGGGCGGCTTCTCGGCAAGCGGCGAGGGATCGAGCCAGAATGCGTAGTCGTACGCGGCGTCCAGATAAATCAGCCCGGCGACGCGGTCGGGATGACGCGACCCGAGGAAACTCAGTTCCTGGCCGCCGATCGAATGCGCGACCATGATCGGCCGCTCGAGTTTGAGCGCGTCGAGCACACGGAGGACATCCATGCCGAGCCGCTCGGCGCCGTAGCCGTCGGCAGGCGCACTCGACTTGCCGTAGCCGCGTCGGGTGATGCCGTAGACGTGGCCGAGGCTCGCCAGTCGCGGCGCAAAGTCGTCGAACACGTGCGCCGTGTTGCCCAAGCCAGTGACCAAGACCATCGGCCGGCCCGAGCCACCCCAGTCAAGGACTTCGAGTTGGACGTTGTCGTCGACCGAGATCATCTGTTCGCGGTGCGGCGACGGATCCTTCCATGATTGTGCAGCGGTGACGGTGACAAGGCTGAAGACGACGCTTGCGATGGAGATCGTCGAGCGCATGCCGCATTGGACACCGAATCGGTGAGTTATGTTCCGCACCAAGAGACGGTAGGATCTTCTCGTGATTGCACTCGCCCAACGACTCGCCGACAGCCCACGCTTTCAGCACTTTATCCTCGGCGTGATCGTCGCCGGCGCCGTCATCATCGGCGTCGAGACGTCACCGTCGCTGACCGCCCGCTACGGCGGCGTCATCGCCTCTATCGAACTGATCATCCAGACCATCTTCGTTATCGAGATCGCGATACGCCTGCTCGCTTACTGGCCCCGGCCGGCGGCGTTCTTTGCGAACGGCTGGAACGCGTTCGACTTCGCCGTGGTCGCGGCCTCTCTGCTGCCCCAGGCCGGCCCCTTCGCGATGGTCGCGCGGCTGGCGAGGCTGTTGCGCGTGACGCGGCTGGTCTCGGTCTTCCCGGAGCTGCGCCTGATCATCGGCACCATGGTGAGGTCGATTCCGTCGATGGGCCACGTGATCGTGCTCTTGAGTCTTCTGCTTTACGTGTATGCAGTGCTCGGCTTCCATTTCTTCCGCGAGGCCGACCCCGAGCATTGGCAGTCACTTGGCACCGCGCTGCTGACGCTGTTTCAGATGCTGACGCTCGAAGGGTGGGTGGAACTGCAGGCTGCCGTGTTACCCGCGCAGCCGTGGGCGTGGCTGTTTTTCAGCAGTTTCGTGCTGATCGCGGTGTTCGTGGTCGTCAATCTCTTCATCGCGGTCGTCATCAACAACCTGGAATCGGTGAAGCACGAGCAGCAGGCAACTGCGGACCGCGCCAGCAGTCATCACGAGATGCTTGCGGCCATCGACGCGGTACGCGAGCGGCTGGACGAGCTCGAGAACCGTGTGCGCGCCGAATCGCGGCCGCGCAGCCAGCTGTAGCGATCGAAGCCGCGGCGACGGCAAGGGGTCGAATCGACGGGTCGGCGACGTGGCCTGAGTTTTGTAACAGATCTCGCGGTGCTCGACAGTCTCGCCGCTTCCAAGAACCCATTGCCATGTCCCAACTGCCTGAAACCCGAAGGCGTGCCCGTCGCCGTCGGCATGAAGACCGCTGAAAAATTCGACGTCTGGATTCGCTGTTGCCGGTGCGCGCACGAATGGCGCATCCAGGCGGTCATGGCGCCGCTGGTCCTCAAGCGCAAGCCCGATCGCCGGCAGAAGCCGCGCAGCGGCGGCTCGACTCGAGTCATGTAACTCGAGCGGGGCCGTCAATCAGTGGGTAAGACGATTACCAGCGGAACGTCAGCCCCACCGAACCACGCCAGAAATTGAACACCTCGGTAGCGAACGGCTGATCGAAGAACGGGTTGTCGACGATCGGATCCTCGTCGTCCATTGATTCCAAGCCGCGGATGTAGCGCGCGTCAGCGCGAAGCCCGAAATGCGATCCCGCAAAGAAGTGCGCGCCGGCGCCAAAGTTGTAACCGGTGTCGTCGCTGACGATGTCGTCGAACACGTCGGAGTCGCTGCGGACTCGTGTGCGGATCGAACCGAGGCCGGCGGTCAGATATGGTTGGAAACCGGCGCCGCGCGACCCGCCGATCGGCAGTGCCAACACGATGTTGCCCATCACGGTCTGCACGCTCGAATCGAGATCGAACAGGTCGAAGTTGGTGGTCCCGCCGGTGAATTGGAAGAAGTTCGGCGCGACGTTGTAGTCGAACTCGAAGCCCAGAATCCCCTTGGTCCGGTAGGTAATGCTGCCGCCGAAATTCACCCGCTGCTCGAACTCGTCGTCGAGATCGTTGTATGAAAATTGGTTGGCGCCGCCACCGAATGCAGCGCCGAAATACGGTGTCAGGAACCAATCGGCCCTGGCTGGGGTAGCTATGCTGCCCAAGAACAGCAGCACGAGGGTGGTTCTCAGCAGAACTCTCAATGAATGCTTCATGACGTAATGCTCCCAACGGTCGCGCTGCAAACCGAGGGCCAGCTACCTCTTCATCGGCGTTATTCGCGTTCCCTTCGTTGCCAGCGCGTCGATGCCGGCGCCTGCGGCAGCGGCGACACCCGCGCCAAGCGCGCCAATCGTCAGCACGCCGCGCCAGCACGGCGGATCACCTTCTTCCTTCAGGGCATTACACAAGTAGGTGCCGAAAACGCCGAGCGTGACGCCGCCAATGACGGCCCCGATAATGGCGCCATTCTTCACAGAATCGCGAGACGATGAGGGCTGCGCTGGTGGGCGCTCCGCTAGAGCGCGCGCGATTGCCTGCTTCGAGATGATTAGCTTCGGAGGCGTGCCGGTTACCTGGGCATTGGCCGCCGCCGGCATCGCGATCAGTGACACGGCCAGCAAAAAGCGCAGTGTTTTCATGCACTCCTGGCGTGCAATTGCGATGCCCTGGGGCGACGAAGAAGG
>DASPNQ010000155.1:0-8430 GCA_035626435.1 Vicinamibacterales bacterium | reverse complement strand
AGCGCGAGGATCGCGCGATTCGCGACGTCGCGAATCGCGCGATCCTCGCGCTTGGCCTGGATGCGCGCCGCGTTGATGCGCTGCACACAGTAGGTGCACTTTTCCATGATGCCGCGGCTGCGCACGGTGACGTCCGGGTTGCGCTGCAGCTTGTATTGCGGCGTGTTCCAATCCTGGAACAGCAGGAAGTTGAACCGGCGCACTTTGTAGGGGCAGTTGTTCGAGCAATAGCGCGTGCCCACGCACCGGTTGTAGATCATGTCGTTCAGGCCTTCGGCGCTGTGCACCGTTGCCGAGACCGGGCAGACCACTTCGCATGGCGCGTTCTCGCACTGCATGCAGGGCAGCGGCTGGTAATACGTATCCGGCGTGTCGGTGTTGCCGGCGAAGTAGCGATCGATGCGAAGCCAGTGCATCTCGCGGTTGCGCTTGACCTGCGCCTTGCCCACCACCGGGATGTTGTTTTCGGCGACGCAGGCGATCACGCATGCCGTGCAGCCCGTGCACGTGTTCATGTCGATGGCCATGCCCCACTGCTGCCCGGTGTATTCCTTGTCGGGATAGAGCGAGATGCGGCCTTCGAGCTTGAGATGCTCCATCTCCTTGATCACCGACGGGTTCTTCTTGAACTCGTCGAGCGTCGCGGAGCGGACGATGCCGGTGTTCTTGTCTTCGATGGCCCAGTGGTCCTGCGTGTTCGCAAGCTCGTAGCTGTCACCGGTGCGCGTCATCGACGCGGCGGCAAAATGCAGCGCCGTCGACTCACGAAGGGCATAGGCGTTGAAGCCGGTGGCGTTGCCGATACGGCCCGCGCGCGTGCGCCCGTAACCGACGAACACCGTGATCGCATCCTTGGCATGGCCCGGAATGATCCAGACCGGCATGTTGACCGGCGGCTGGTTGCCGACCTTGACGGCGATCACATCCTCGTTATGGAGGTCGTGCGCGGCCGCGGTCGCCGGCGCCATCAGCGCGGCATTGTCCCAGGTCAGCTTCGTCATCGGCTTCGGCAGTTCCTGCAGCCAGCCGTTGTTCGCGTAGCGCCCGTCGTAGATCGTCGGATCGCGGCGGAAGTTGATCTCGAGCCCGTCGATCGCCGTACCGGCAGTGATGCGAGCGGCCACGTCAGGAGCAACGGCCGGCGGCGCCGCGGCTGCCGCCGCGTCGGCGGCCGCATTGCCTTCGACGATGCCGTCGTGAAGCCACTTGCGCCAGCGCTTTTCGAATTCAGCGGCGGGAGTAGAAGCGCTTGCCGCGGACGCACTTGGCGCAGCGGACTGGGCGGCTGCTGTCGACGGCGAGCCGCCCTGCGCGCTACTTGCGTCGGCCGCCGTCGCGGTCTGCGGCCGAGGACCCGTGCCGCTTTCGCCGGCGGCAGCATTCGCGACAGGCTTCGCCGTCGCCGCGCTGACGCGGGCACCACCGGCGTTGGCGGACCAGTATTCCCGGACGATGTCGTAACCGGCGCGCTCCGGCCGATCGGACATCGCCGCGATCAACTCGTGCGCCGACTTGCCGCCGTAAAGCGGCTGAATCAGCGGCTGGACGATCGACACCGTGCCGTCGAGGGTCCGTGCATCGCTCCACGCTTCGAGGAAGTGCGTCGCCGGCACGTGCCAGTGGGACAACGTCGCCGTCTCGTCGAAAAACAGGCCCGAGTGCACGACCAGGGCGACCTTGCGCATCGCCTCGGCGAATTTCAAATCGGCCGGCGCGCTGAACGCCGGGTTCGACTCGCCGATGATCACCAGCATCTGCACCTGCGCCGCGTTGATCTCGCCGACCAGTTCCCGCAACGCAGCGTCCTGTTCGCTCGGGACAATTTCCGGCGGCGGCACGTAGCTGACGGGCGCCCCGATCGCGGCGTTGATCGCGTGCGCGAGCGCGTGCACCGCGGGCGGCTGCGAATCGCCAACCATCACAACCGCGCGGCCCTTGTGCTCGGACAGGTCCTTCGAGACTGCCGCCGCGAACGCTTCCGATCCAGCCGGAGCCGCGCCGGTGATGCCACTGACACCGACGCCCGCGGCGATCGCGCGCGCGAACGATTCAATGTGGCTCGACTTCAGCGGCAGGCGATTATCGGCGCGGCCGCCGGTCAAGGTGTGGTTCGACTCGACCACATACAGGCGATTGAGGTTGTCGGGGTTGTCTTCAACCCGGCGGCGGGTCGCGAACTGCCGCATGTAGCGGAGGTTCAGAGCGCCATCCGACGCGAGGAAATCGCAATCGAGCGACACGATGACATCAGCCTGTGTCAGGTCGTAAATCGGCTCGACGTACTGGCCGAACGCCGCGCGGGCGCCGGCGCGCGCATTGTCGCGGTTGACCGGCTCCCACTGCACCCACTTGGCGCCGGGATACTGTGTCAGGACTTGCTGGATCTGTGCCGCCAGACTCGGCGACGCCACCGTTTCCGTGAGGATGCGCAAGCCGGCGCCCTTCGACGCCGACTGTGCGGAGAGACCGCCGCGGATCGCGGCAATCACCGAGCTCCACGGACGAATTTCACCGAGCTGCAGGATCGTCTGCGAGCGATCCGGATCGTAAAGCGTCAGGATCGATCCCTGCGCGAAGAGGTCGGTCGCACCCTGGCTCACCGGATGATCGGGATTGCCTTCGATCTTCGTCGGCCGCCCCTCATGACTCTCAACGAGCAGCCCCGAAGCCACGCCGCCCTGGGTGATCGCCGTCGCAAAGAATAACGGCTTGCCCGGGATCTCTTCCTCGGGTTGCCGGACGTAGGGAACGATCAGCTCCTGCGGCTGCACCGTGCACGCAGTCACGCCCGCGAGCGCCATCGAGGCGCTCATCAACTTCAGGAAGTTTCGACGACCGAGGGGATCGAGCCACTCCGAGGCGTTGCTTGGAAACTCCCGATGCAGATATTCCTGGAATTCGGGTGTCCCGGCAGCCTCATCGAGACTGCGCCACACCTGTGGGCCGGCCTGCTGCAATTTCGCGCGGACGGCGGCGACGTCGATCGCGTGCCCTGACCCGGATCCGGTGTGTTCCGAGCCAGGCGGAAGCGCTTGCCCTGGGCGCAGACGAAGGGCCGATCCGCGTTTCTGCGTATCCATCATGTTTATCTGTGGCAGACGGAGCAGTTCGTCAGACGCTCTGTGTCCGCAATCTTGTACTCACGAACCAGCTCCGGTCCCAATTCCGCCTGCGCCTTCGCCGGCACATACCCCATCGTCGTGATTTGGTCGCGCGGGCGGACGAACCGCGCCGGATCGCGGTGGCAGTCGAGACACCATTCCATCTGCAGCGAGCTGGTCTGCAGCATCAGCGGCATGCGATCGACGCGCCCATGGCAGGTCTCACACCCGACGCCCTTGCGAACGTGGATGCTGTGGTTGAAATACACGAAGTCCGGAAGATCGTGGATGCGGATCCAGTTGAGCGGCCGGTCGTCGCGGAAGCTGGCGCGCACCGGCTCGAGGTACGGGCTGGTGTTCCAGATTTGCGAGTGACAGTTGATGCACGTCTTGGTCGGCGGAATGCCGGCCGAGGGCGATACCTCCACCGAGGTGTGGCAGTAGCGGCACTCGATGCCGATGCCGCCGGCGTGGTGCTGGTGACTGAACTGCACCGGCTGCTCCACGAAATGGTTGGCGGTCGTGACGTAGTCCGATCGCTGAATGGTCAGGATCAGCCAACCGAGAAACGCGACGACGAACAGCAGCGCGAAGATGCTGGCTTTCGACCACGCGTTAGCGCTTTTTGGGAATACCTGCGACATGCGAATCCAGACGGCCCCTGGGTTAGTAGTGGCCCTGCCCTACGGTTCGGGCAACGCCAAAGCTGCTCACTTTACTCGTTTTTGCCGGCGCGAGAATCTTGTGAAAAATTTCTCAAGCTGATTGTATGCCGCGCTGACAACGCAAGACAAGTCATTGCAATGCCGACTGTTTAAGTCGGAATTCGCGCTATCTCTCTCGCTCCCTTTTCCTCTCGCGTCTTCCCCTCTCGCGGGCTTTCCCTCTCCCTTGTTTCCTCGCTCCTCGTTCCTCGCCGCGCTTTTCCCCTCCCCCAATCCGTGTTCAATCTGTGTTTAATCTGTGGCCCCGGGTATAGTGCTCAAAACCCCTTGAGCGACGAACGCAAGTATCGCCAGCGCGGCTACCAGGACGACGACCGCGATCGACGCCCGTCCGGCCCGCGCCCCGACAGCGGAGCGAACAAGCCCGAGCGGGAACCTGGTGCGCCGGCCGGCGCCCGCCGCATCTCATCCGAGGGCGCCCGCAATCCGCGCATGATGGGCTCGCGCGAAGTCGCACGCTGCACCCGGTGCGGAACCATCGTCGATACGCAGGTGATGTCGCTCAGCAAGTGCCCGAAATGCCAGGTCGATCTGCGATCATGCATCCAGTGCGTCAACTTCGATCCAGGCACCACCTTCGAGTGCGCGGTCCGGTTGACCGCCCGGGTGTCACCGAAGGATTCGTCGAACGACTGCCAGCACTTTGGCATCCGCACCACCATCGAACGCGAGACCACCACGGCTGTGCCGAGCCAGAGTACCAACCCGAAAGAGCCCAGCGGTGCCAAGAAAGCGTTCGACGACCTCTTTAAGTTCTGACGGGAACCGGCAGCCGGGAACCGGGAACCGGCGATAATCGGGTGATGGGACTCCTATCGCCTCAAGACGAAGCGACGCTCAAAGAACATCTTTCATCGATCTCCATCCCGGTCGAACTCGTCCTGTTCACGCAGGCGATCGGCGGCTCCGAAAGCGGCGATGTCGCCAGACAGATCCTCAACGAAATCGCGGCGCTGAACGACAAGATCACCGTCGTCGAGAAAAGCTTCGTGCTCGACACGGACGACCGGGCGAAATACAACGTCGACAAGGCGCCGGCGATCGTCGTCCTCAGCGACGGGGTCAACACGCGCATGAAGTTGTACGGTGCGCCGACCGGCTATGAGTTCGTCGGCCTCGTCGAGGCGATCATGACCGCGGGCACCAGCAAGATCGAGCTCGACCCGGAAACGATGAAGTGGATCCAGGCCGTCGACAAGCCGACGCACATCCAGGTGTTCTCCACCCCCACCTGACCGCACTGTCCGAGGGCGGTCGTCCTCGCTCACAAAATGGCGGCGGCAAATCCGAACATCACGGCCGACGCGATCGAAGCCACCGAATTCATCGAATTGAGCCGCAAGTACCGCGTCACCGGCGTACCGAAGACGATCGTCAACGAGACGATAGAAATTCTCGGCGGCTTACCGGAGCAGATGTTCGTCCGGCAGGCGCTGCAATTGCCAGAAGAGACGGCTACATAGCCAGTCGTGGGGGACATCGCCACGAAGGACACGAAGCACACGAAGAAGACAATTTTGGGAGGCCCGGTGGTTCGCAGCCGTCTTGCAGTGATAAGCCTTTGCTTCGTGGCCTTCGTGTCCTTCGTGGCCAGTCGTGCCGAAGCGCAAGCACGTAAGATCTACATCTCCGTCGACATGGAGGGCATCAGCGGCGTCGTCGGAGACGATCAGACGAGCGCGGGGCAATCCGAATACGGCCGTTCGCGTAAGTTGATGGCCGAGGATGCCAACGCCGCGATCCGTGGTGCGTTCGAGGGCGGCGCCACGGAAGTCGTCGTCAACGACTCACATGGCAGCCAGCGCAACCTGCTTCCAGAAGATCTCGATCCGCGCGCGCGGCTGATCAGCCACAGCTTCAAACGCCATGGCATGGTCGAAGGCCTGGATGCGACGTTCGATGCAGTGATATTCATCGGCTATCACGCCAAAGCCGATTCACCTCGCGGGTTGTTTGCGCATACCGGATCCGGCGTCGTCAAGGACGTGCAGGTCAACGGACGATCGGCCGGCGAAGGGGGCCTGAACACGCTGATGGCGCAGTGGTACGGCGTCCCCGTCGTGATGATTTCGGGCGACGATGTCGCCGTCGAGCAGCAAAAGGAATGGACGCCGGCGGTGCGAGGGGTCGTTGTGAAACGCGCGATCAACATGCGCGCGGTCGAAAGCCGGCCGCTCGCGGAAGCGCGCCGCGAGATTCAGACCGCGGCAAAGGAAGCCGTCGCCGCTGCCAAAAAGGCGGCGCCAGATCGGCAGAGCGCCTACAAAGTACGAATGCAGTTCCGCAACATGACCATTCCGGAAGTAGCGACTGCGTTCGGCGAAATTACGCTCGTGGCGCCCGATACCGTGGAATTTTCGCGGGCGACGATGCCCGATGCGTATCGGATCGTCCGTGTGCTCTATCGATTCATCAACCCTGATTGACCGGTCGCGGCGATGACCTCGCCGCTCGTCGTCTTGCCGCGCGTTCCATCGACTAACGCTGGCGGATGACGGTGGACCGGCCAAACTCACGCCACGATCCGTCCTTGCCTTTGACGCGGTCGATGACTTCGAGCCTCCCGTCGGGCATCAACCAGTAGGTCGTCTCCCCTTCTTCGGTGTCCGGCGTGCCCCACTGCGAGACCAACGCATCCTGCTCTTGTCGGCCGTCAATCGGCCTCGACATTCCGGAGTTGTCGAACCACATGCCACGATAGCGCCCCTCGGCGGTAGCGCGATAGTAGGCATGGCCTTCGAACGTCGCCTTGGGCATCTCATTTCTAAATGTGAGGCGGATGAATTGACCGCCAAGCTCCCACGACCACGACATTTCGATCTTCGCCGGCTGGTTGAGCACGGTGCCGGAACCCGACCAGGTGCCCGCGAGACGGCTCAATAACGGGTCGACGGCGGCCTGAAATGCGAGCACGAGCGCGAGCATCAGTTGCATCGATGTCTCCAGGGCGTGCCGCGGAGTGTTTGGAGGGCCGCCCGTCTCAATGACGAACGCGGGCGTCGCGAATCGACACCAGCTGCGCGGGATCGATGGTCGCGTCGACGACCTGGACGACGCCGTCGGGTGTCAGACGCAGGTTCACCGACACCAGCGCGTTGATGGCGTCAGTGGTGCCGCGCGGCGTGCCCGATAACCACAGTTGAAAGGCGGCGGTCTCGCCCGCGACGGTGACGTCGCCTCTCGCCACCGTTGCATCCGGAATGGCATGCTGCAGCGCCTTGGCGGTGAAGCGATAACCCGCGGGACCGCGCGCCAGCATCAACACCAGTGGATCGTTCGGATTCGCGCCGAGCAACGTCTCGAACGGTGAGCCGTTGACGATGAATTGCGTCTTGCGATCGAAGAGACCATCGGGCAGATCGAGTCTTCGCTTATTGAAGTTCTCGATGATTTCGTCGATCGCCGGAATCAAGCCTTGCGCGGCGCCCATCTCACTCCGTCCTCGAGAACGAATCGTGTCTCGTCCGGTGTTTCCCATCCCGGAATCTCGGGAAATGTCGGATCACCTGGCAGCGTCAGCGTCGCCTCGTCGCCGTTATTGAAGAAGCCAGGCATCACGCGGACGATCGGACGCGAGCGCGCCCACGCGAAGGCGTCTTCGATCGACGAACGCCTGGCAAGCTGCCAGATCGTCGTCCATGTCGGCGGCGGCAGCAGCATTTCCTTGCGGGCAAAGCGCGCCAGCGCGTCGTGCGGCGACAACCACGCCAGGGCCGTCGTTTCGCCCTCATCGTGCTTCGCGACCTGGTCGTCGGGCATGCGCGCCAGGAAAAACCGCGTGTCGTACCGTCTCGTTTCGATCTCGGGGGTCACCCAGTGCGCAAACGGCATCAGATCGTCGATGGTGATCTGCACGTTGGCTTCTTCGTGCAGCTCCCGGACCGCGGCCGTGCGAAATGCGGCTTCATCCGCAGCACTGAGATCCGTGAACACTGGCGGCGGCAGCGATGCGCCGTGCGTCGGTCGATCGTTTTCGTCGACGCGGCCTCCGGGAAACACGTACGATCCGGCCATGAACGCGACCGTGTCGTTGCGCCGCACCATCAGAATCTCGAACGGCTCTCCAGGACGCAGCACGACGACGGTGGCGGCGGGACGGGCGACGGCGATATCGGCCACAAGCCAGTGTAATCTGTCGCTGTGATCGAAAGAAAAGACGCTGACGGCATTCGCGTGCTGAAGCTGGCGCACGGCAAGGTCAGCGCGATGGACGTCGAGCTCGGCGACGCGTTCACGCATGAAATGGCGGCAGCCATGGATCCGGCGGTACGAGCAGTGATTGTCACCGGTAGCGGTTCATCGTTTTCCGCGGGCGTCGATCTGTTTCGGCTCATCAACGACGGCCCCGACTACGCGCGTCGATTCCTGCCAATCCTGGACGAATTCCTCCGCTCGGCACTGACGCTACCCAAGCCGGTGATTGCGGCCGTCAACGGTCACGCGATCGCAGGCGGCTGCATCCTCGCGGCCGCGTGCGATCACCGGATCATGACCGACGGCGCGGGCTGGATCGGCATTCCCGAGCTCGCGGTGGGCGTGCCGTTTCCGGCGCTGCCGCTGCAGATCATGGCGGCGCGTCTTTCCGACGCGGCCCTACGCGAGCT
>DASPNQ010000154.1:0-8376 GCA_035626435.1 Vicinamibacterales bacterium | reverse complement strand
CCGGCGTGCACCTCGTCGACGGCGGCACCGGTAGCGACGCGGACGCCGATGCATCGTTCGCTGCGCACGATCAGCTCGTGCACACGCGCATCCGATTCCACGCGGACCCGCTCGAAAGACGCGACCCGCTCCCACAGCGTGCGGCCAATCTCGCGCCCCGTGGCATCGCCGGCATGCAGCACGCGCCGGCGATCGTGCGCGCCTTCCCGTCCGAGCGCGAGTCGTCCGTCCGCGTCGCGGTCAAACCTCGCCCCCCACTCGACGAGCTGGTTGACGTAGCGGACGCCGTCCGTCACCAATACCTCGACGGCCTCCTCCACACACAGGCCGTCGCCGGCGGCGGTCGTATCCGCGGCGTGATACAGCGGCGAATCGCCCTCGTCGATGGCGGCCGCAATCCCGCCCTGCGCATAGCCGGTGTTGCTTTCTGCTGGATTGGCTTTGGTCAGGACGAGCACATCACCGGCGTGCGCGAGATCTGCAGCGGCGCGCAACCCGGCGATGCCGCTGCCGATGATCAGGAAATCCGTTCGACGCGGCACCGAATGCTATCCTAGCACTGCGTGCAGAGACCGTCCGCAGTCGAGAGTCAATCGCCGGCCTTGACCCACGGTCGGCAGTTCAGTTGTACGCGCACTCCTCTCACGGTTACCCTGCAGACAGGTCAGTAGTGGATCGCGTCCAGGTATCCTCGGCGGCCGGACCGTACTCCGTCATCATCGGCGCCGGCAGCATCGCCGCATTAGGCCGGGAAATGGATGCCGCTAAACTGGCGCGGCATCGCATTGTCGTCTCGAGCCACCGTGTCTGGGAGTTGCACGGGCAGCGGTTCCGCGGCATCGGCGCCGATCGCACCCCGATCGTCGTGGAGGACGGCGAACGCTACAAAAATCTCAATACCGTTGCACGGATTATCGACGCCCTTGTCAAAGCAGAGGCGGATCGATCGACCGTGCTCGTCGCCGTCGGCGGCGGCGTCATCGGCGACATGGCGGGGTTTGCCGCCGCGACGTATCTGCGCGGCATTGCCATCGTGCATGTGCCGACGACCCTGCTCGCGCAAGTCGACAGCGCAATCGGCGGCAAGACCGGGGTCAATCATCCGCTTGGCAAGAATCTGATCGGCGCGTTTCACGCGCCGCGTCTGGTGGTCGCCGATCCGGCCGTCCTCGACACGCTGCCGCGGCGCGAGTTTCGCGCGGGCCTGTACGAAGTCATCAAATACGGCGTGATTGCCGAACCGTCGCTGCTGGACCGCGTCCAGAACTGCACGTCAGCGATTTTCGATCGGGACGCGTCCGCCATCGCGCCTCTCGTCGTGGCCTCGTGCCGGATCAAGGCCGCGGTCGTCTCGGATGATGAACGCGAAGCGGGGCGCCGCCGGATTTTGAACTTCGGCCATACCGTTGGTCACGCGCTCGAGGCGGTTACGAAATACAAGCAATTTCGTCACGGCGAAGCGATTGGCTACGGCATGCTCGCGGCCCTGTCAATCGGCGTCACGCGCGGCGTCACCCCGCGGGCACTGTACGACGAGATCGAGGCGCTGATCGCGCATCTCGGACCGTTGCCGCCGGTCTCGGACATCTCGGCGAAAGAGGTCGTCGCCGCGATCGCTCGCGACAAGAAGGTTGTCGGCGGGACGCTGCACTTCGTCGCCGCGGCGGGAAGGGGCAAGACGATCGAGCTGACCGACGTCAGCGAAAAGGAAATCAAGGCCGCTTGCCGGAAAATCGGCATGCGCGGCTGAGTGCGGCGGCTGCGGCCTCAGGCCTCCTAGTCGAGCCCGTGCTGCCGCAGCTTGGCAGTGAGTGCCTTGAAATTGACCTGCAGGATATCGGCGGCGCGGCCGCGATCGCCGTTCGCCTGCTCGAGCGCCTGGGTAATTTTTCGTTTCTCCGCTTCCGCGGCGATCCGCGCGGTCGCATCGTTCAACGTGCCCGACAAATCGAGCATGTCCCAGGGATCGTAGTCGGCGGGTGACATGCGCGCCGCGAGGCTCAAATGGCGCGGCAGCAGTCGCTCGCCCTCAGACAGAATCACCGCGCGCTCGATCGCGTTCTGCAATTCGCGCACGTTACCCGGCCAGCTGTGTTCGACCAGCATGGCCAGCGCCTCGGGGGACAGCGTCAGCCGTTTTCCGACGTCCCTCGACACCCGCTCGACGAAATGGTGCGCGAGCTTCGGGATGTCTTCCCGGCGTTCGCGCAGCGGCGGGATCGTCACCGGAAACACGGATAGCCGGAAGTACAGGTCTTCCCGAAAGTGACGGGCCGCGACTTGCTGCCGCAGCAGCCGGTTGGTCGCGGCGACGATACGGACGTCGACCTGAATTGAGCAATTCCCACCAAGCCGTTCGATCCGCTTGGTTTCGATCGCGCGCAGCATCTTGGCCTGCAGGCCCAGCGCCATCTCGCCGATCTCGTCGAGAAAGATGGTGCCGCGCTGCGCCATCTCGAACTTGCCGATTTTGCGTTGCGTCGCGCCCGTAAAGGCGCCGCGCTCGAAGCCGAACAGCTCCGCCTCGAGCAGGTTCTCCGGAATCGCCGCACAATTGATCGCGACGAACGGTCCGCTGGAGCGTGCGCTGGCGTTGTGCAGGGCGCGCGCACAGAGCTCCTTGCCGGTGCCGCTCTCGCCTTCCAGCAACACCGTCGTGTCCGTCGCGGCCGCCCGCTCGATCGCCGTCATCACCTGGCGCAGCGCCGGCGAGTCGCCGATGATGCTCGGCCCGCCGCGGCGCGCCGCCGCTTCCTCCTTGAGCAGGCGGTATTCACCCAGCAGCCGCCGTTGCTCGAGCGCGCGCGACACCAGCAACAGTAAGTGATCGGGATCGACCGGTTTGGCGAGAAAGTCGAGCGCGCCTTGTTTCATCGCCGCGACGGCATCCTGGATGCTGCCGTGCGCGGTCATAACGATCACCGGCAGCTCGCTGTCCTGATCCTTGACAGCGCGCAGCACGCCCATGCCGTCGCCGATTGGCAATCGCAGGTCGGAGAGGACGAGCGCGGGCTGATGATCGCGCAGCGCCGCCACCGCTTCGGGCTGATCGCGCGCTTCGATGACGCAGTGCCCCTGCGACTCGAGCGCAAGCTTCAGCATCGCGCGTAGCGAGTCTTTGTCTTCGACGAGGAGAATCGTCGGCGCGCTCACGCGCCCGGCCGCAGCCATCCCGATGGAACACCGGCGCGGCGAGCCTCATCCTCGATGGCCTTGATCTGTTTGGCCTGGTCCTCGAGCTCCTTCTTGACGCGTTCCAGCTCGGCGAGGGCGGCGTTGCGATCCGCTTCGATCCTGGCGCGCTGCGCGGGATCGTCGCGGTTCACGAAATCCGTCGTCAGCGCGTTGATGCGGCTCTGCAGCGAGTCGGCGAAGATTTGCGTTCGCTGCATCTGATCGCGAACCGTCTTGATGCGGCCCTGCCAATAGGCCTGATCCTGCGGAGGCGGCGTCGTGACACCCGGGGCGGCGGGCGTCGCGTTGGCTGACGGCGTCGTGTTGCCGGAGGCCGCAGCGGGGGGCGGCGGCGGAGCCACAGGCGTCGAAATATCCGACCGCAGGTTGTCGTTCGTGTAAACCTTGGCCGGCTTCCGCGTGGACTTGCGGCGCGCCTCTTCTTCCTTGGCGACGTCGGCGAGCGGTTTCTGTGACGTCTGGTCGGCCCAGCCGACGGCTGCGCCAAAGACAATCACGGTCACCGCCCAGAACATGACACGCTTCATAGAAGTAGTTACCGTCGATCGTACGACCGCGCTTCAGTCAGGTCAAGGCAGCGTCTGTCGCAACTCCTGCCAGGCCTGCACACGGATGCCGTTCTGACACGCGGCGCCGCCACTGTCTGGACAGACGCGCACCAGCTCGGCCTCAATGGCGCGCCGCGCGCCTCTAGCGCCGAACGCTTCTGCATGAACTCTTACGATTCCGTGGCCGGGCGCGTCATCATCGGATGCGTCCGCCTGGGGATTGCCATCCTGTTCGCGCCGATCGTCGGCGACCCAGACGGCGACGTAGCAAGGAACGGGCCGCTCGAGTTGGATCACATTCTCAAACGGCCCGTAGGCAAACAGACGCCACCGGGCATTGTTGTTCCCCCATGGCCGTTGTTTGGTATTCGCGTTCATCTGCGCCGCCGTGCACGTCGAGGTCTTCCCGCAGTTGAGCATGTTGGTCACCGCGGTGAGATCGACCACGCCTCCACCCGGTATCCCTCGCACTCCACCGGCTGCGCCGTCGACGAAGCTACTTTGCGTTCGGCCCTCGAGCACGGGGTTCCAGTCGGCGATCTGCGCCAGGTCCCGCGCCGCGATTTCGATGCCGGCGTCAGCGGCGTACAACATCGCCACCGAGCCGGCCATGTTGCCCGTCGCGAGGCGATCCATGAACACCGCGAGGACCACGCCGACGCCCAGAGCCGACAGAAAGGCTGTGAGCAGAGTCACCAGAAGCAAGGCGATCCCGCGTTCGCTCATGGAACATTCCTCATAGACATCGTCGACCGGAAGACGCGGCTGGCGATCGGTCGTTGCAGGCGCGCGGTCGGGTGCACGCGAATCGACATTTCAACGTGACGGTCACCGGCCATCGCAAACATCAGGTCGCTGACGAAATCGACGATCGGCTGAATCGCGCCGGCTGCAGTTTCGCGAACCAATGACGTCGAGCCGTCGTTCTGCTGCATCAGGTAAAACGAATACTGGACAACCTCGGTCAATTCCGAGCCCGCCACATACGCCCGCGACAGCACGCGATCCGCACTCAACCTGCGTTGCTCGATTGATGTGGCGGCGACTTCGAAGATGTCGTACTGCTCGACGTCATTGATGATGACCGCCGTGGTCCCCGGTGTGAAACCGCAGACGTCTCGCACGTTCGGGCACGACACGGCCGACAGCATCAGCGGATCGCCGCCGCTGATTTGACCTGTCAGCAGCAGCCCCTGCGCCGCGTCGATGACCGGAACGATGACGGTCAGTTGATCGGGCTCGACACGCGGCGCAACGCGCCCCGATGCGCGGACGGCGTCGGCAATCACGCCGACGGCGGTTCGTGCTCGCTGTTGCAGGTCAAGTTCGGCGGGGATTCGCTCGAACGCGTCGCGTGCCGGACCGCTCGCACCGGCCAGCACGGCGCTGACCGCCATGACGATCGTCATCGCAACCAGCAGCTCGATGATCGTGAACCCGTGTTCGGCTGCGGCGCCGCGAACCAGCGTCATTGCTGCCTCGTACGCACCGTCGCCAGGCACGCGTCCGCCACCTCGTCGACGAAGGTGCAGACTTCAATGGCGATCGACTCGGGAATCGTGCCGGGGAGCCTGGACACCCGCCAGCGACGCGTGATGACCGCGCCGTCCCGCTGCTGTTGAACGGTCCCGTCACCGTCAATCCAATCCACGTAGGGATCGATGTCCTCCGCAAGACTGGAGGGGGGAGACGGCTCGAGAACCGGATCGGTTACGGGAGTGCCGCCTGCGTCATAGCCGAATGACAAGGCGCGTAGAGCTTCCAGCTTGTCTTGTGCGGCGACCAGGGCCGCGTTCGAGCCTGCGGCCGTACGCGACCACTGTGCGCTCAGCACGAGCAATTGCGCGATGCCGGCCAGAGCCGTGATCAGAATGCCGGTGGCAACGACCGTTTCGAACAGCGTGAATCCACGATTTGAACAGAGTGAAGACATGCGCCGGGCCTCTGCAATCGGTCTGCCTCGGCAGCCGACGCACGTATCAACGGTTTTTGTTCGGGAATTTGCGGCGTGCCGCTGGCACGAAAGCCGCGGCGATCAGTTATTGAAATGCTGCGCCGTTAACCGGTGCGCAGTTCTTACGATGCCTTTGGGATCGGCAGCCGCAAGCGAAACTGGGCGCCGCCATCCGGGCGGTTCGCGGCGGTGACGTTGCCGTTGTGCGACACGATCACCTTCTGCACCACTGCCAGGCCGAGCCCGGTGCCCGTGGCTTTGGTGGTCGCGAACGGCTGAAACACTTTCCTGAGCGACTCGATGGTGAAGCCGGGCCCGTTGTCCTCGACGGTGACAACAGCGTCCTCGCCGAACACCTGGCTGCGGACGATGACTTTCGGCGCGATGCCGGCCGCCTCGCAGGCTTCGAGGCTGTTTCGAATCAGGTTGCTGAACGCCTGTCGCAACAGCACGTCGTCGCCGTTGATGGTGGCGAATTCGCCCTCAATGACAACTACGCTGGCGGCACCCGGCACGTCGTCAACGGCGCGGGTGATCACCGCGAGCAGGTCGGTCGGCGCCAGGGTCAGCTGCTGCGGCCGGGCGAACCGCAGGAAGTTCGTGACGACCTCGCCAAGCGCCGTGGTTTCCGCGCGGATTCCTTCTACGCAGGTGCGCGCCTGCTCCGGGAGCTGCGCGGGATCCAGAAGACGTCCGTAGCCGTGGATGGTGGCGAGCCCGTTACGGAATTCGTGCGCAAGACCCGCGGTCAATTCGCCGAGCCGGGCCAGCGCCTCTTTCAACCGCAGTTGCTCCTCCAGCTCGACCACGGCGGTGAGATCCGTGAACAGGCATACCGACGCTTGCAAGGCGCCGTCGCTGCCGATGATCGGAGAAATCGTCACACCCAGGTGTCGCGGGCGGTCAGCGCCGATCGTAATCGTGCGCCGCACGATCGGCGATGACCCCTCGAGCGCTTCGCTGATGACGTCCGCCAGCGCGGGCGCCGTTCTCAAAACGTCGCGGTACGACCGGCCGCTGCCCGATTCATGAATATCGAGGATGCGCCGGGCGGCGGGGTTGAACGCCTGTACCAAGCCAGCGCGATCGACGACGACGAGTCCAGAGGTCAGCCCTTCCACGATTTGATCGGCAAGACGCTCGGATGCCTCCGCTCGGGCCGCCATCGCGCGCTCCTGCTGCTTCAGCCTGGTCAATGCTTCCTGCAGCGCCATCGACAACATCGCGCTTTCGCCGCCGGCGTCGCGGCGCGCGGTGCCACGGCTCGCGACGCGGATTGCCTTCATGGTGACCGCGATGAACAGGATCAGGATGGCGAGCAGGATGCCGACCATCGCGAGGCTTGCGAAGCTGAGAGTCGAGCCCATTTAGAAAAACCCTGCGTACCACGTGATCAGCGGATCGCCGGCGAGCATCGCGAACAGCGCACCGAGCGCGAGGAAGGTCCCGAACGGCAAGGCAAACTTCATGTTGCCCTTTTGCGCGGTCATCAGGATGACGCCGATGATCGCCCCGGAGAACGAGGCCAGCACCAGCGTCACCAGCACCGCCTGCCAGCCGAG
The DNA here is from genome assembly GCA_035626435.1 of Vicinamibacterales bacterium. Classification (GTDB taxonomy): domain Bacteria; phylum Acidobacteriota; class Vicinamibacteria; order Vicinamibacterales; family UBA2999; genus 12-FULL-67-14b. Next base: position 1,117 of record DASPNQ010000154.1, on the reverse strand, counting down.
AAATGCGCCGATCATCGCGAGCATCTTGACGTCGCCCATCCCCATGCCCTCTTCGCGGCGCCACAGGTAGTAACCCGCGGCGATCGCATAGAGGATCCCTCCGCCAAGCGCAGCGCCGACCAGCGCATCGCGGACGCCGGGTGGCGCGACCATGCTGAACACCAGGCCGATCACGATGCCGGGTAACGTAATCGAGTTCGGCAGGATCTGGTGTTCGAGATCGATGCCGAACAGTGCGATCAGGATGCACACCAGCAGGAGGCGCGACGCCAGCAGCGCGCCCGGCGGCGTCATCCAGACGACCACGACGAACAGCGCTGCGGTGACGAGCTCGACGACCGGGTACTGCCAGGACACTGCGGCGCCGCACTGCCGGCAACGTCCGCGCAGCCAGAGCCAGCTCAGGACCGGCACGTTGTCGTACCAGCGCAGTGAGTGGCCGCAGTGCCGGCATCGTGACGCCGGCGACACCACCGATTGCCCGAGCGGCAACCGGTAGATCACCACGTTAAGGAAGCTGCCGGTACACAGTCCTGCCAGCGCTGCAATGACGATCGAAAGGACCTGCTCGCTCACGTTATGGCCTGCTGTTTCCTGGCGCAGGGGGCAGAGGCCACAGACGGGACTTCGGCGAGACGTCGATGCGGCCAACCTTTGGATCGAAGTAGAACCGCATGCCGGTGGCATCGGTCGGAACCGTGCGCAAGCCCTCCGCCGCGGCGAATTCCTCCCACGAGCGCGGCGTCCGCTTCTCGCGTTCGATAAACCGCTGCAGCAGCGGCGTCAATTCCGCAATGCGATCCATGGTGTCGAGTTGCTGCAGCCGCAGTTCCGCCTGCGATTTGAGGTACTCGACGTCCGAGTTCAACAGCTGCGTCCACAGCTGCCGTGACGTGTTGCGGTCGCCGCCCGAGGCGAGCGTCGTCGCCGCCAGCGGCTTCAACCATTCCGGCGCTCCCGGCTGTGCGGCGCCTTTCAGGAACCAGTCCGCGGCCGTGCGGTAATCATGCCGCCACCAGTAATGGATGAAGCCGATGTCGTGGAAGTACTCCCACCGGCCAAAATCTCTCTCGATGCCGCGGCGTAACAGCAGTTCCGCCTGATCCGGCCGGCCCGG
>DASPNQ010000153.1:0-3846 GCA_035626435.1 Vicinamibacterales bacterium | reverse complement strand
GGCGCAATCGTCGCTCGGAGCCAGGCGGCGTCCGCCATGATGGATCTCAGCGACGGTCTGGCCGACGCGTTGCGGCAAATGTCGGCCGCAAGCGGCGTCGGCGTGCGGGTCGACGCTGCCGCGTTGCCGATCGAGCCCGGGGCGCGCGACTGGTGGGCCTCACGCGGCGTCGATGCGGTAATCGCGGCGATCGCGGGCGGCGACGATTACGAATTGCTGATCGCAGCGCCCGCGAAACGGGTTGGCGCGATGCGGGCGGTGACGCGTCAGGTCGCCGATCCGCCGTTGACGAAAATCGGCGTGTTTACGAAGAACGCGGGCGAGCTGGTGTTCGTGCGCGACGGCAACGACGAACGGATTCCGGAAGGATTCGCACACTTTGCGCATCGCTGAGTCGTATTGGCGGAAGGCGATCGCGACGTTATCCGTCGTTACGGTATTCGTGTTGTTTTACGAGATCGAGACGCGCGACTCGCGCTCCGAGGCGGCCGTGCCCGGCTTGATCGAGTCGACGGTGCTCCCGCAGGCCGGCGCGCGTCTGCAGTTTCAGGCCACCGCCTACTGCAAGGGCGAGACGACGGCGTCGGGTGTCGGCGTTCGCACGGGTATAGCGGCCGCCGATCCGGCGATCCTCCCCGTCGGCAGCGTGGTGCGCGTGGAAACACCGAATCCGCGCTACAGCGGTGTGTGGACGGTGATGGATACGGGGCCCAAGGTGCGCGGCCGCAGCCTCGACCTGTATTTATGGAGTTGCAAGGAAGCGTTGCAATTCGGGCGGCGTAACGTGCGCCTGACCGTGCTGCGTTTGGGGTGGAGCCCGGAAAACAGCATCCCCAGCGTAGTCGACAAATTGTTCCGCAAGCGTGAGGCCGAATCCCGGAATGCGACGCCACGCGCCGAGCCTCCCCCACCGACGGTTACAACTGCTGACACGAAGTAAATCTTCAAAACCGCGTCCTGCTTGCTGGTAAGATTTCGGGCCTATGCGAGCTTTGTATTTGCTCTTGCCGGCCCTCGGCATCATGGCGGTTGCCTACCGTTACTACAGCGCATTCCTGGCGACGCGCATCTGGATGCTCGATGATTCGCGGACGACCCCCGCGCACACCAAGTACGACGGCGCCAATTACTATCCGACCACTCGGTGGGTCCTGTTCGGGCATCACTTCGCGGCCATCACCGGCGCCGGCCCGTTAATCGGGCCGATGCTGGCGGCGCAGTTCGGCTACGCGCCAGGATTCATCTGGCTGGTCGCCGGCGTGTGCCTCGCCGGGGCCGTGCACGACTCCATCATCCTGTGGGCGTCGGTGCGCCGCGGTGGCCGCTCCCTCCCCGACATCGTCAAGCAGGAGATCAGTCCGCTGACCGGGTTCATCGCCTCGGTCGCGATCCTGTTCATCATCGTGATCGCGCTGGCCGGCCTCGGCATCAACGTCGTCAACGCGCTCGCGGAAAGCCGCTGGGGCACGTTCACGATTGCGACGACCATCCCGCTGGCGATCTTCATGGGGTTCTACATGTACCGGTGGCGCAAGGGCAAAATTGCCGAAGCCACGGTCATCGGCATTATCGGGCTGCTCGCGGCGGTGGCGCTTGGCGCACCGCTCAACAATCCTGATTCGACGTTTGGCAACCTGTTCCACCTGACGCGATCGCAGCTGGTGATTTCGTTGATGGTCTACGGGTTCGCCGCGTCGGTGCTGCCGGTGTGGATGCTGCTGTCGCCGCGCGACTATCTGAGCTCGTTCATGAAGATCGGCACCATCGCGTTCCTGGTGCTCGGCATCTTCATCGTCAATCCGGTCATTCAGATGCCGGCGATTACCGAATTCGCCGGCGGCGGCGGTCCGATCATTCCGGGTCAGTTGTTCCCGTTCTGCTTCATCACCATTGCGTGCGGCGCGATTTCAGGCTTTCATGCCCTGATCAGTTCCGGCACCACGCCGAAGATGATCGACAAGGAATCCGACATCCGGCCGATTGGCTACGGCGCGATGCTGGTCGAGGGCCTGGTCGGCGTGATGGCGCTGATCGCGGCGACTGCGATGCCCCCGGGCGACTATTTCGCGATTAACGTCGCACCCGCGGCGTTTGCGACGATGACTTTCCAAGGCGAGGCGCTGCAGCCGGTCAACATCGGTACGCTCGAAGCCGCGATTGGTGAAACGGTGGCCGGCCGCACGGGCGGCGCGGTGTCGCTGGCGGTCGGTATGTCCTACATCTTCAGCGCGCTGCCGGGCATGTCGGGGTTGCTCGCCTACTGGTACCACTTCGCGATCATGTTCGAGGCGTTGTTCATCCTCACCACCATCGACGCCGGCACGCGCGTCGGCCGGTTCCTGCTGCAGGAATTCATGGGCCGGGCGTATGCGCCGTTCGCCGAGCACAGCAACCGCGCGGGCAGTCTGGTCGCGACGACGTTGCTGGTGCTGGCGTGGGGATACTTCATCTATACCGGCCAGATCAGCACCATCTGGCCGATGTTCGGGGTCGCGAACCAACTGCTGGCGTCGATCGCGCTGGCGGTGGGCACGAGCATCCTGATCAACTCCGGAAAAACCAAGTACATCTGGGTGACGGTGACGCCGCTGGCGTTTCTAGCCACCAACACGCTCTACGGCGGCTATCTGAACGTCCGCGACAACTACTACCCGCTCGCCACCGGAGCCAACGCCGCGCGCCACTTCGAAGGATGGGTCCTCACCGTCTGCACGTCGATCATGATGGTGCTGGCCGTGATCGTGCTCGGCGGCGCCATCCAGAAATGGCTGTCAGTGATCAACGGCGGGCCGGTTCCGGCGACCGCCCAACGCACATGACCATGCTGTTGCCGGATGCCGTTCGGCGTGTGCTGGACGGCATCCGTGCGTTGTTCCATGTGCTGTACCACACGCCCCACGGGTGTTGAGGACTTGACGTCCGCGACCTGGATGGTCGCAAAGACAGCTGGGCTATCAGGCGAGAGGAAACCGACATCTGATATCTTCGGGATATGACAGCGTCCCGTTGCAATGCATTGTTGAGCTGTGTGCTGCTCTCGCTCCTGGTCTTTCCCTCGACCGCTTCCGCTCAATATCGTCCAAGCATGCAGGGCCCGGCGATCGGTGAGGATTACCACATCGAAGCCAGCCTCAACTGGTGGAACGCCGAGCCGTCGTTAATCGTGAATTCCGAGTCGCTCGGCATTATCGGCACCGACGTCAACCTGATTACGGATCTCGGGATCGAAAAGAAGCGGCTGCGGGTCTTCGATCTGATCCTGAAGCCGGGCCGGAAGCATCGCTTGAGCTTCCAGCACCTGCCGATCATCTATACCACCGACGCGTTTCCCGTGCAGCGTGAATTCGTGTTCAACGGCCAACTCTATCGGCTGGGATTGCCGGTGACCACGAGCGTCGACTTTACGACGCTCAGTTTCGGCTATGAATACGATTTCCTGTACTTCCGACGCGGCTTCGTCGGGGCGGGCATCAATCTCAAGTACACGAATATCGAGGTGGACCTGCAGAGTCCGATCGGCGCGGAATTCGTCGCCATCCAGGCGCCGATCCCCGCGGTCAACTTCGCAGGACGCGGCTACGTGACACCGAATCTGGCCATCGACGCGAAGCTGTCGTTCTTCCGGATTCCGGATGGCCTTGCCGAGCAAATCGAAGGCGACGGCAGCTACACGGACTTCGACCTGCACGGCACCTACAACATCAACCGCTACGTCGGCGCCCAGCTTGGCTGGCGAAAAACGACGATTTTCTTCACGTCGGATCTCGATTCGGGCGACCTGCAGTTCAAGGGTTTGTATTTCGGAGGGGTCGTTCGCTACTAGAAGACGTGGGGGCTAAGGAGCTA
>DASPNQ010000152.1:0-7528 GCA_035626435.1 Vicinamibacterales bacterium | reverse complement strand
GTGCACTTCCACGTGGTCGCCCACGCGGTAGTCACTGTCGCCGGCGTTCACCACCTGCACGTAGTCGAGCACCTTCGCGTTCTTCACGCGCCGGTACGGCGACTCGATGAAGCCGTAGTCGTTGATCCTCGCATAGCAGCTCAACGAGCTAATTAAGCCGATGTTCGGACCTTCCGGCGTCTCGATCGGGCAGATGCGGCCGTAGTGCGTCGGGTGCACGTCGCGCACCTCGAAGCCGGCGCGCTCGCGGGACAGTCCGCCCGGCCCCAGCGCCGACAAGCGACGCTTGTGCGTCACTTCCGACAGCGGGTTGGTCTGGTCCATGAACTGCGACAGCTGCGACGACCCGAAGAACTCGCGAATCGCGGCCATCACCGGCTTCGCGTTGATCAGGTCGTGCGGCATGGCCGTGGCCATTTCCTGATAGACCGACATCTTCTCCTTGATCGCGCGCTCCATGCGGACCAGGCCGATGCGGAACTGGTTCTCGAGCAGCTCGCCGACCGAGCGGACGCGGCGATTGCCCAGGTGATCGATGTCGTCGACGTTCGCGGGGTTCTTGCGGAGCTTCAGCAGGTAGCTGATCACTTCGTAGAAGTCCTGCGGATGCAGGATGCGCTCGTCGAGCGGCGTCGTCAGCCCCAGCTTGGTGTTCAGCTTCAACCGTCCAACGCGCGAGAAGTCGTACTTCTGCGGGTTGAAGAACATGTTCTCGAACAGCGACCGCGAGCTGTCGAGCGTCGGCGGATCGCCGGGGCGGAGGCGGCGGTAGATTTCGATCAGCGATTCTTCGTGCGTCCGGATCGGATCCTTCTTCAGCGTCGCCGACATGATCGGACCGACGTCGTCCTTCTCCGGGAAGAACACGTCGATCTTGTCGACGCCCTTCTCGTGCGCCATCGCCACGGTGCGCTGCGTCAGCTCTTCGTTGGCCTCGAGCAGCACTTCACCGGTCTGCGGATCGACGATGTCGGCGGCGGCAAACGCGCCTTCGAGCGCTTCGTCGGTAATCGCGATGTCCTTGACGCCGGCCTTGCGCAGGCCTTCGATGTGCGACTTGGTGATCTTCTTGCCCTCGCCGATCGTGACGTCGCCGACTTTGACGTCCTTGCGCGAGCGCTGGCCGACCAGCCCTTCGCCCACCGACCAGTAGAGCGCGTTGTCGCGCAGGTTGATGCGATCGACCTGGAAGAACGTCCGGATGATCTCGTCGGCGCCGCGCAGGCCGAGCGCGCGCAGGAACACCGAGGCCAGGAACTTTCGCTTGCGGTCGATGCGGACGTAGAGCAGGTTCTTGGTGTCGTACTCGAACTCCACCCACGAACCGCGGTACGGGATGATCTGCGCGACGTAGAGGTTCTTGTCTTCCGAGTGGAAGAACGCGCCCGGCGAGCGGTGCAGCTGCGAGACGATGACGCGCTCGGTGCCGTTGATGATGAAGGTGCCGTTGTCCGTCATCAGCGGGATGTCGCCGAAGTAGACCTCCTGCTCCTTGATGTCGCGGATGGTCTTGACGCCGGTCTCGGGATCCTTGTTCCAGACCACCAGCCGGATCGTCACCTTCAGCGGCACGGCGTAGGTCATGCCGCGCTCCTGGCACTCGTCGACGTCGTATTTCAGCTTCAGCGCCACGGTATGGCCGCAGATGTCGCAGACATCGCCGCGCGCCTGGTTGCCGGTGCCGCACTTCGGGCACAGCACGTCCTTGTCGCCGTACGGATCGCAGATCAGCGTGTGGCCGCAGCTCTTGCACGGCTTGCGCAGGTGATGCAGGCCCTGCAGCTTGCCGCACTTACACTCCCAGTTGCCGATGGAGTACTCGATGAATTCAAGCGACGAGTTCTCGCGGAAGTCGGAAATCGGGAATACCGACTTGAACACCGACTGCAGCCCCTGGTCCTCGCGTTCGGACGGCAGGCGGTTCATCTGCAGGAAGCGCTCGTAGCTCTTCCGCTGGATCTCGATCAGGTTCGGGATCGGAACCGTCGTCTTGATCTTCGAGAAGTCCTTACGCTCGCGATAAACGTTCTTTGGAAGGCTGTACATGCGTAGCTCGAAGTCCGGGACAAAGAAAAAACAAATGCTCCGCGCACCGGGGACTCATCCCCAGTGCGCGGGCAACTCGTGCTGGTGGTTGAGATCGATTACTTGATCTCGACCTTGGCGCCGGCTTCCTCGAACTTCTTCTTGATGTTCGCGGCCTCGTCCTTGGTGACGCCTTCCTTGATCGGCTTGGGCGCGCCCTCGACGAGGTCCTTCGCTTCCTTCAGGCCGAGGCTGGTGACTTCACGAACCACCTTGATGACGTTGATCTTGTTGCCACCGACGTCCGTCAAGGTCACCGTGAATTCGGTCTGCTCTTCCGCCGCCGCGCCGCCGGCTGCCGGGGCCGCGCCGCCGGCCATCGGCATCGCCATCGGCATTGCCGCCGCCGCCGAGACGCCGAGCTCCGACTCCAACGCCTTGACGAGCGCGGAGAGCTCCATCACGCTGATGCCCTTGATGTAATCGATCACCTGCTGCTGGTTCACTTCGGCCATTTCACTCGCTCCTTAAATAAAAACCCTGCTCGGCCTTCAGCCTGAAGCCGTCGGCCTTCCGCCTAAAATTCCTACGCGTCGGCCCGTTTTTGTTCCGCCTGCACGAGCACGCTCATCAGGTCCCTCGGCAGCGCGTTCAGCACGCGCACCAGGTTGACCATCGGCGCCTGGAGGAGGAAGAGCAGCTTCGCGTAGAGCTCCGGCTTGCCCGGCATGGTCGCGAGGCTCGCGACCTCGGCGCCCTTGATCGTCTGCCCCTGCACGACCGCCGCCTTCAACTGCAATGACGGCGCGGTCTTCATGAACGCGGTCAGCGCCTTGGCGAGCGCGACCGGGTCTTCCTTGGTATAGGCAATCGCGGTCATGCCTTCGAACTGGTCCGACAGCGATTCGAACTGCGTGCCCTTCAGCGCGCGCCGCGCCAGCGTGTTCTTGACGACCTTGTATTCCGCGTTCGCCTTGCGCAGCTCGCTGCGCAGCTGCGTCACCTGCGGGACGTTGATGCCCTTGAAGTTGATGAGGATCGCGACCTCGTTGCCCTTGAAGGCGCCTTCGAGCGAGGCGAGCTCAGCGGTCTTGTCGGCTCGTGTGACTGCCATGATGTGTGTACGTCCTAGTCTCGGGTGCCGTTGCTACTTCTTCGCCGCCGCTTCGACGTGCGTCTCGTCGATCTTCACGCCCGGGCCCATCGTCGAGGACACGGTGATGCTGCGCAGGTACTTGCCCTTCGCCGCCGCCGGCTTGGCTTTGACGATGCTGTCGATCAGCGCGGCGGCGTTGTCGACGAGGTTCTGCGGCGGAAACGACGTCTTGCCGACCGGCGCATGCACGATGCCGGTCTTGTCGACGCGGAACTCGACCTTGCCGGCCTTGATTTCGGTGACCGCCTGCTTGACGTTCGGCGTCACGGTGCCGGTCTTCGGGTTCGGCATCAGGCCGCGCGGGCCGAGCACCTTGCCGAGCTTGCCGACGGCGCGCATCATGTCGGGCGTCGCGACGACCGCGTCGAAGTCCTGCCAGCCGCCGTTGATCTTCTCGACCAGCTCTTCGCCGCCGACGTGATCGGCGCCGGCCTCTTCGGCTTCCTTCTGCTTGTCGGGGCCGGCAATCACCAGCACCTTCTTCGACCGGCCGAGGCCGTGCGGCAGCACCACCGTGCCGCGCACCATCTGGTCGGCGTGCTTCGGATCGACGCCGAGACGAATCGACAGCGCGACGGTCTCGTCGAACTTGGCGAACTTGATCTTCTGCACGAGCGGCAGCGCCTCGGTGAGGAGGTAAAGGCGGTTCTCGACCTGGCCCTTTGCCGCTGTGTACTTTTTGCCGTGAACTCTCATAAATGACTCTTGAAGTTAAAAGTTAAAAGTTAAAAGTTAAAAAGTTAAAAGCCATTAACTTTTAACTTTTAACTTTGCACTCTTAACTATCCGACGACGTCCAGACCCATCGACCGCGCCGTCCCCGCGACCGTCTTCACCGCCGACTCGAGCGAATCGCAATTGAGGTCGGGCATCTTCAGCTTGGCAATGTCCTCGATCTGCCTCATCGACACCGACCCGACCTTGTTCTTGTTCGGCACCGCGGAGCCGACCGCAATGTTCGCCGCCTTCTTCAGCAACACCGACGCCGGCGGCGTCTTGGTGATGAAGGTGTAGGAGCGGTCCGAGTAGATCGTCACGACCGCCGGAATGATCAGCCCTTCGTCCTTCGCCGTCTTGGCGTTGAAGGCCTTGACGAAGTCCATGATGTTGACGCCGTGCGGGCCGAGCGCGGTGCCGACCGGCGGCGCCGGCGTGGCCTTGCCCGCCGGAATCTGGAGCTTCACCATTGCCTGAATTTTTTTAGCCATTTCTCAGCTTTCCACTATCAGCGATCGGCGCGCGGCCTACTGCTTTTCAACCTGTAAGAAATCCAACTCCACGGGCGTCGCACGGCCGAAGATCGTCACCATCACCTTCAGCGTGTTCTTCTCGAGGTTGACGTCGTCCACGGTGCCATTGAAACCCGTGAACGGCCCCTCGTTGATGCGCACGGTATCGCCCTTGTCGAACGTGTACTTCGGCCGCGGCTTCTCGGCGGCGGTCTTGACCTGCTCGAGAATCTGCTCGACTTCCTCGCGGCTGATCGGCGTCGGCTTCGAGCCGGCGCCGACGAATCCGGTGACCTTCGGCGTGTTCTTGACGATGTACCAGGCCTCGTCGGTCATGTTCATCTCGACGAGGATGTAGCCCGGGAAGAACCGCCGCGCCGTCTTGACCTCGCGGCCACCGCGCTTTTCGATGATGTCTTCCTTCGGAATCAGCACTTCGCCGATATCGTTCTGCAGGCCGTAGGCCTTGATGCGCTCTTCGAGCGACTCCTTCACCTTGTTCTCGAAGCCCGAGTAGGTGTGGACGATGTACCAGTTTTTGGTCGCGACGTCGGTCATGACTGTGACCCGAAGCGGTTGAAGACCCAGACCACGCCGCGTTCGAGCAGCAGGTCGACGCTCCACAAGTACAACCCGAAAAACACCGACGTGAGAATCACCACCACGGTGGTCGCATAGACCTCGCGCTGCGACGGCCACGTCACCCGCTTCATTTCGTTGCGGACTTCGCGGACGAACTCGCCGGCCCGGCCGAACCAGCCGAGGCCGGTCGTCGAGCGTTCGCGCTCAGTGGATTGGTCGATCGTTTCAGTGCTCATCGTCTTTTCGTTCAAACGTCCCCGACATCAACCGATTGTCCTAGCTCACGTCAGCATGCCAAGCCCGAAGGCTGTCCGCCCTTCGCGGCCCGCCGGTCTTATAGGCCGCTCCGGCGCGACATCTCGCCGAAGCCCGCCTGCGGCGGGCGCAGGCGGATGGCAGGCCAGGAGGGAATCGAACCCCCAACCCCCGGTTTTGGAGACCGGTGCTCTGCCAATTGAGCTACTGGCCTTCGAGTGCTCCGGCCTCCGCGGGCTACTTCTGCTCCTTGTGCGGCTGGTGCTTGCGGCAGAACGGGCAGTACTTCTTCATCTCGATCCGCTCCGTCGTCTTCTTCTTGTTCTTCGTCGTGCTGTAGTTGCGGCGCTTACATTCGCCGCACGCCATCTGGATGATGTCTCTCATTACAAAACCTCAAGGCAAAGGGGCCAAGCGGCCAAGCGGCCAAGTCGTGATGGCCTCTTACCGTCTTCGCCCCGTGGCCTGTTACTCGATGATCTCCGTCACCGACCCGGCGCCGACGGTGCGGCCGCCTTCGCGAATGGCGAAGCGCGAGCCCTTTTCGAGCGCGACCGGCGCGATCAGCTGCACCGTCACCTGCGTGTTGTCGCCCGGCATGATCATCTCGACGCCCTCGTTGAGATTCAGCGTGCCGGTCACGTCGGTGGTGCGCAGATAGAACTGCGGACGATAGCCGTTGAAGAACGGGGTGTGACGGCCGCCTTCATCCTTCGACAGCACGTAGACCTCGGCCTTGAACTTGGTGTGCGGCTTGACCGAGCCGGGCTTGGCCAGCACCTGGCCGCGCTCGACGTCGTCTTTTTCCACACCGCGCAGCAGCACGCCAACGTTGTCGCCCGCGACGCCTTCGTCGAGCAGCTTGCGGAACATCTCAACGCCGGTGACGACCTTCTTCTCGGTGGGCTTGAAGCCGATGATTTCGATTTCCTCGCCAACCTTGACGCGACCGCGCTCGATACGGCCGGTGACGACGGTGCCACGGCCCGAGATCGAGAACACGTCTTCGATCGGCATCAGGAACGGCTTGTCGACGTCGCGCTCCGGCAGCGGGATGTAGGCGTCGAGCGCTTCCATCAGCTTGGCGACCGATTCGACGCCTTCGGGATCACCGTTGAGCGCCTTGAGCGCGGACACGCGAACCACCGGCACGTCGTCGCCGGGGAATCCATAGCCCTTGAGCAGCTCACGCACTTCGAGTTCGACCAGGTCGACCAGTTCCTTGTCGTCGACGGCGTCGACCTTGTTCAGGGCAACGACCAGGTACGGAACGTTGACCTGGCGGGCCAGCAGCACGTGCTCGCGCGTCTGCGGCATCGGACCGTCGATGCAGCTGACGACGAGGATCGCGCCGTCCATCTGGGCGGCGCCGGTAATCATGTTCTTGATGTAGTCGGCGTGGCCGGGGCAATCGACGTGAGCGTAGTGGCGATTGGCCGTGCTGTACTCGACGTGCGACGTGGCGATCGTCAAGATCTTCGTTTCGTCACGGCGGCCCTGCGACTCGGACGCCTTGGCGACCTGGTCGTAGGGGACGAACTTCGCCCAGCCCTTGTCGGACGAGACCTTGGTCAGCGCCGCGGTGAGCGTGGTTTTGCCGTGGTCGATGTGACCAATGGTGCCAACGTTGACATGGGGTTTGGAACGATCGAATTTCTCTTTCGACATGACTGCCTTCGCTCGCTTGTGTAAAACGACAATCGGCCCCTTGCCGACGTCGGATGCTTTCTTAACCTGCAACTGCAGTCCACCTTCGCGCTGCGCGCTACGGTGGACAACCTTCGCGTGACCTGCGATCCGCTTCGCAGCACCGCCTCACTCACACGACCGACGGTGGCTTGCCAACCGTAGCTCGCGACGCGAGCGAAGGTTGGAGCTGATGACCGGGATCGAACCGGTGACCTCGTCCTTACCAAGGACGTGCTCTACCTACTGAGCTACATCAGCCCGCCTGCGCGCCTTCGGCGCTTCGGCGAGGCAGGCTGCCGTCGCGCCTAAACTCAATGACTTCAACCGCCAGCAAAAGAGCGGGCCGAGGAGCGAAGGCTGAGCCTGCCGAGCCGTAGCTCCTCACTACAATCCACGAGGAGCGAAGGCTGGAGCGGGAGACGGGGATCGAACCCGCGACCAACAGCTTGGAAGGCTGTGACTCTACCACTGAGTTACTCCCGCCTTCGTCCTCGCTTACTTCGCTTCCTCGGACTTCGGCGCGGCAAGCCCGCGTTCGTCCTCGCTTACTCCGCGTCCTCGGACTACGGCGAGGCAAGCCCGCGTTCGTCCT
>DASPNQ010000151.1:0-3094 GCA_035626435.1 Vicinamibacterales bacterium | reverse complement strand
GCCGCGCCTGACGTGCCGCGCCGGCCGGCGAGCGCATACGCGTTGCTGACGCGTTTGTTCCTGCGCCAGTTCCTCGAAAACGATCTGGTGTCACCCGATGCGGACCGCTCGCAGACCCTCGCCGTCGTCGGGTCGACGGTCATTTCGCTGACGCTGTTCATCAGCATGTTCATGTCCGCGCCCTACGCGATGTCGGCCTATGTGCCGGGACAGGCTGCGGTCCTCACGCTCAACGACAAGTTTTTCTATATCTCGCTGGCGATGCTGGTCACCGCGCTGGTGGCGGCGGCGCAGTGGGATGCGCTCGCGCTCGATCCGCGGGACACCGCCATCCTCCAGCCGCTGCCGGTGCGGCCGGCGACGCTGCGGCTGGCAAAGCTGAGCGCCGTCGCGGTGCTGGGCGGCGCAGTGGCGATCGCGGTGAATGTGTTTCCGACGTTGGTGTTTCCATGGATGCTGGCATTCAGCGTGCCGCAAATGACGCCCGGCCAGCTGCTGCAATTGATGGTGACGCATGCGGTGGTGACGACACTCGCGGCGGTGTTCGGCTATCTCACGGTCATCGCCGTGCGTGAGTCGGCGAGCGCAGTGCTGGGTCCCGGATTATTCAGTCGCGTCTCGCCGGCGTTGCAGACATTGACGATCGTCACGCTCGGCGTCGGCTTGTTGTTGCTGCCGATCATCTCGACGCGTGTCGCGCAGCGCGGATTCACCGGCTGGCGCGTGGCGCTGCCATCCGCCGCATTTCTCGGGCTCTACGAAACGGCTACAGACGGCTTCATCGCGGAATTACCGCGACGCCCGATGACGCCGTCGCAGGCGGCTCGCGATCGCGCCATGACTGCGATTTACGACGAACGGCGCCCGTGGTTCGCGCCGCTGTCGCGGCGCGCGCAGGTGTTGCTCACTTCGGTCGCCGCGGCCGTTGCCCTGGCGACGGTGCTGAACGCGTTGCGCCGACCCGCCGCCTGGCCGGCGCCGCGGCGGCGCCGCCGTTCGATGCTGGCGGCGCTGGCGCCGTTGCTGTTCGCCGGCAATCCGGCGGCGCGCGCCGGGTTTGATTTCGCGGTCGCGACGGTGTGGCGCAGCAAAGCGCACCGGCTGACGCTGGCGTGCGCCGCGGCCGTCGGTCTGGCCGCGGTATTTGTGGCGCTGTCGGGTGTGGACCTGTCGGCGGACGTCATCCCGGCGCGGCTGCTGCTGATCCAACCGCTGTTGTACGGCACGCTGCTGGTTGGTTTCCGTCATCTCGTTCGGGTGCCGGCGGAATTACGTGCGAACTGGGGGATTCGGCTGGCGTGGCAGGGTCGGGTCAACGGTTTTGCCGAGGGCGTGAAGGCCGCTGCGATGCTGACCCTGGCACTGCCCGCGATTGTCGTGGCGATGCCGCCGATAGCGGTGGTCGCGGGGCTGCCGTTCGCTCTGGCGCATGCCGCCCTCGGAGTACTCGGCGCCGCCATCGTCCTGGAAGCGCTGATGCTGTCGTACGCGAAGGTCGCGTTCACGTGCAGCTACTTGCCGGGCAACAACCTGAAAGCGTTGGCGCCGATTTATGCCGGCGTGTTTCTGATTGGCGCCGCGCAGTTCGCGCAATTCGAGCTGGCGATCCTGACCGGCGATGGCCGCATGACCCGGATGCTGTTATTGCTGGCCGTGTTGGCCGGCCTGCGGTTTGCCTCGACCCGGCGGCGGATCGCCGCCGACGTCGACTTCGACGAAATGCCCGTCACCTACCAACAACTCGGACTCTACAAATGAAAAGGGCCGGCGGTGTTCCGCCGGCCCTCGTGTCGCCATCGTGCTCGCTAATGAGTGACTTGTTCGGTCTTCGCCTTCTTCAACCCCTGAATCTGCAGCACCGGGGCGGCCGGCGCCTCCTTGAGCACGTGTTGCCGGTACAGCTTTTCCATCTCCTGGTGCTTGCGGAGCTCGTCGGGCGTCATGTCCTTTTTCTTGCGCGCCGCGATCTTTTCGTCGCGCGCGTTCTTGGCGATGCCCAGCTTGTCGAGATCCGTCTGCGCGCCGGCGGCGACCGCCTCGGGATTCAACTTCAGCGAATGCTCCGTTGACGACAGCGGCACGTGCTTGTTGCCGGCGAAGATCTCATGGCGGCCGTGCTCTTCGTACCACTTGGTCAGCGTCGCCGTCATGTGCATCTTCTCGATGATGTTCCGCCAGCCGATGCCGGTGTTGTAGGCGCAGAAGGAGATTTCACCCATCTGCGTGGCATAGGGAATGATGCACATCTCGGTGCGGCGGAAGTCGTAGTTGAACAGGTCCTGGAACCACATGCCGGCGATGAACAGGAAGTTCCACCGATCGGCGCGGCGCCGCTCGATGTCGTCCTTCGAGCGGTTGCCGTCGACGCGGCCGTACTTGCCCTGCCGCGCGGCCTTGGTCGCGCCGAAAGTCTTGTCGAATTTCTTCAGCAGGTCGGACAGCTTGAAGTGCGTCGGCGCCTTGAATGAGTTGTAGTTGCGCGCCAGCGCCAACGCCATGCCGATCACCGTCAGCATCCGGCCGCGCGCGGCGTCGTTGATCTGCGCCACGTCCTGCGCGAGACGTTCGGCGTTCAGGAACGCGGTCACCGGCACCGCTTCCTTGGTTTCCTTGTCGATCATCACGGCCATGCCGACGCCGCAGTTCGGGTGGCAGCCGCACGTCACGTTGCCGAATTCCTGCTCCGGGCCCTTCGCCATGTCGGCCCAGTCGGTGAACGTGCCCATGAACGAGATCGGGAACCAGTCGCGCGTCGGTTCGCCAAGCCCGGTCTGATTCTTGACGTCGTGGGCGAGGTGCGACAGCGTGTATCGCTGCGCCGCGCGCCGCTCCGGCGTGATTTCCTCGTCGCGTCCGGTGAATGACACCGGCTGGAACGACAGGAAGTTGATCCGCTTCGGATTGTCGAGGGCGAACTCGATGACGCGGCCGACCTGCTCGTTGTTGACGCCGTTGACGATCGTGATGACCGGGACGATGTCGACGCCTGCCGACCAGAGGTTCTCAATCGCGCGCAGCTTGACGTCAAACAGGTTGCCGACGAGACGGTGCGAGTTCGCAGCGTTGCCGATGCCGTCGAACTGCAGGTACGCGT
>DASPNQ010000150.1:0-21227 GCA_035626435.1 Vicinamibacterales bacterium | reverse complement strand
TGTCCGATGGAACGGCAAGACCGAGCTGCCGGGCTCCACGGTCACCGCCGGATTATTCACGCGGTCCGATCCGTCCAACTGGGGCGAGCCGCCGGACCTGCAGTTTTATGTCGGCCGAGGTGTTGAAACGCCGGATCGGTTCATCACGATCACTGTGTCGCTCGTGTTTCCGAAGTCGCGCGGCGAGATTCGCCTGCGATCGGCCGACCCGGCCGCCGCGCCGGTGATTCACGGCAAGTACCTGCGGGATGAAGCGGACGTCAAAGCGCTCGTCCAAGGCGTCAAGCTGGCGCGCTGGTATGCCGAGGCTGAGTCGTACGCCGATCTCAAAGGAGAGGAATTGCTGCCTGGCCCAGCGGCCAAAAGCGACGCCGAGCTGGCGGCGTTTGCACGCCGCGACAGCGACACGATCTACCACGGCGCGGGCACCTGCAAGATGGGCCCGCACAGCGACGCTCAGGCCGTGGTCGATGCGTCGCTGCGCGTCCGTGGTCTGGACGGACTGCGCGTCGCGGACGCATCGATCATGCCCGAGGTCGTCAACGCCACCACCAACGCGGCGTGCGTGATGATCGGCGAAAAGGCGTCCGACTTAGTGCGTCGCGCTTAGCGAGTCTTTCGACACCTCGCGCACCATTTCGCCGACTTCGCGCTCGTGTGCGCACATCGCGATGTCGGCCTGCGCGATGATGCCGCAGATGCATCCCGACGCGTCGACCACCGGCACGCGCCGGATCTGGTTCTCTTCCATCACAGCCACGACGTCGTCGAGCGAGGTGTCCTCGTTCACGCAAACGACGGGCTCCGTCATCGCTTCAGCCGCCGTCACCGCCGAAGGATTCTTCCCCTTCGCGACGACGCGGCAGACGATGTCGCGATCGGTGATGACGCCGATCAGCCGATTCGACGCATCGATGACCGGGATTTCGCCGCAATCCGCCTCGACCATGAGGTTCGCGACTTCGTTAAGAGGGGTCTCGCCTGAGCAACATTGAGGCGCAGGCGTCATGATTTCGCGAGCATTCTTCGACATGCCATTGGTCGATGCAACTTTTCGACCACATCCAGACATTTTCCCTATTGGACACACGCTGGCTCGTGCTTATGGTCCGCTATCAGCTGTCAGCTATCAGCTATCAGCTTTCAGCTTTCAGCTCTCAGCTATCGGCTATCAGCTTTCAGCTTTCAGCTTTCATCTCTCAGCTATCGGCTATCGGCTATCAGCACGACACGCACCGCGGGGATTTTTAATTCAATCTGTTTTTTGGATTCTTCTAATAGTTAGATTGCGCTTTTGTTATACGTGTAAACGCTCTCTAATGAGCGCGTGTGTGGCGTCGGTTTCGTGGCGAACGTTACGGGTCGGCGGTCTCACGACGTGGTACGCGCGTCGCTCGAGCTGCTGATCAATCTCGAGCATCGCGGCGCGTGCGGCGCTGATTCGCAGAGCGGGGACGGCGCCGGCGTCCTCATTCAAATTCCCGACAAGTTCCTTCGCAAGGTCGCGGCGTTCGACCTGCCGCCGGCGGGATCGTACGGCGCGGGGCTGGTATTTCTTCCGCATGATCTGGATGCACGGTCCGTATCCAAAGCAATCATCACGCGCATCGTTGCCGACGAGGGTCTCGAGCTGCTTGGCTGGCGGCAAGTCCCAGTGGGCCTCGACCGGATTGGCACGACCGCCGCGGCCGTCGCACCGCGGTTCGAGCAATTGTTCGTAGGAGCGGCCGGCGGTAACGCTGCACCGATCCGCTGTGACCGTGCTGGATTCGAACGAAAACTCTATGTCGTTCGCAAACGGATCGAACGGGAGGCCGCGGACGTCTATGTCTGCAGCCTGTCCTCGAACACGCTGATCTACAAGGGCATGTTGACGGCGTCGCAAATCACGCTGATGTTTCCGGATCTTGCGGATCAGGACGTCGAGTCCGCACTCGCGTTGGTGCATCAGCGCTTCTCGACCAACACGTTCCCGTCCTGGTCGCTGGCGCATCCCTACCGCTACATCGCTCACAACGGCGAGATCAACACGCTGCGCGGCAATATCAATTGGATGAGGGCGCGCGAGGCGCTGATGCGATCGAGCGTGCTGGGCGACGACCTGAAGAAAGTCTTGCCGGTGATCGCCGAGGGCGGTAGTGACAGCGCCGCCTTCGACAACGTCCTCGAGTTGCTGGTGATGGCGGGCCGCTCGCTGCCGCACGCCGTGCTGATGATGATTCCGGAACCGTGGGCCGGCTATCCGGCAATGGACCCGGCCGTACGGGCGTTTTACGAATATCACGCGTCGATCATGGAGCCCTGGGATGGCCCCGCGTCGATCAGCTTTACAGACGGGCGATTCATCGGTGCGGTGCTCGACCGCAACGGCTTGCGGCCGTCGCGCTACTGCATCACCACCGACAACCTGGTGATCATGGCGTCCGAAGTGGGCGTCCTCGATGTGCCCGCCGATCGCGTGCGCGTCAAAGAGCGATTGCGGCCGGGCAAGATGCTGCTGGTCGACACCGCCGAAGGCCGGATCCTCAGCGACGAAGAAATCAAGCAGACCCTCGCCGCCCAGCAGCCGTATGGCGACTGGCTGCGCGACCATCTCGTCGACATCGAGAACCTCCCCGGCGCGGCTGCCGAACGTCCGGATCATCCAACGGTGGTCCGGCGGCAACAGGCGTTCGGCTACACGCAGGAGGACTTGCGGATGGTGCTGACGCCGATGGCTCTCACTGGCGATGAGCCCATCGGGTCGATGGGTTCTGACACCGCGCTGGCGGTGCTGTCAGAGAAGCCGCGGCTGCTCTACGACTACTTCAAGCAACTGTTCGCGCAGGTGACTAATCCACCGCTCGACGCGATCCGCGAGGAGCTGGTCACGTCGATGGGAGTCACAATCGGTCCCGAAGCCAACCTGCTCGAACCAGGCCCGGAAGCCTGCAGGCAAATCAAAGTCGACTTTCCCGTTCTGCACAACGACCAGGTCGCAAAGCTGCGGCACCTGCCGCCGGGATCACCATTTCGATCGACGACGCTGCCGTTGCTCTACGACCCACGCGAAAACGGCGACGGCCTTGAACGCGCGATGCAGCAGTTGTGCCGCCGCGCCAACCAGGCCATCGAGAACGGCGTCGGCATTCTGATCCTGTCCGACCGCGGTGTCGACGCCAACCAGGCACCGATTCCAAGCCTCCTCGCCGTGGCCGGCGTTCATCATCACCTGATCCGCGAGGGCACCCGCCACAAATGCGGTCTGTTGATAGAGACCGGCGAAGCACGTGAAGTGCATCACATCGCCGCGTTGCTTGGTTACGGCGCCGGCTCGGTCAACCCGTACCTCGCCTTTGAGTCTCTCGACGATCTGATTCGGCAGGGCGCGCTGCCCGGCATCACCCACAACGACGCGGTGCAGCGATACATCGCTGCGCTCAACAAGGGCGTGCTGAAGGTGATGTCGAAGATGGGCATCTCGACGCTGCAAAGCTACTGCGGCGCGCAGATCTTCGAGGCCGTCGGCCTCGACCGGGAATTCGTCGATCGCTATTTCAGCAACACCGCGTCGACAATCGGCGGCGCTGGTTTGAAGGAAATTTCCGAAGAGGTGCGATTGCGTCACGCGCGGGCCTACGGCCGCCGCGCCGCCGCCGAGCTGCCGGGCGGCGGCGAGTATCAGTGGCGGCGCGACGGCGAGCTTCACCTCTTCAACCCCGACACCGTGTTCAAGCTGCAGCACGCGACGCGCTCGGGCCAGTACGCGACCTTCAAAGACTACGCACGTCTCGTCGACGATCAGAGCCGCTTGCGTGCCACGCTTCGCGGATTGCTGCGATTGCGCCCGGCGCGGCCGCCAGTCGCGCTCGAAGATGTCGAACCAATCGAGCGGATCCTGCCGCGCTTCTCGACTGGCGCGATGTCATACGGGTCGATCAGCCAGGAAGCGCATGAAACGCTGGCGATCGCGATGAATCGGATGGGCGCCAAGTCGAACACCGGCGAAGGCGGCGAAGACTCAGCCCGGTATCACCGCGACGAGAACGGAGACTCACGGCGCAGCGCGATCAAGCAGGTCGCATCGGGCCGGTTCGGCGTGACGAGTGAATATCTCGTCAACGCCGACGATTTGCAGATCAAGATGGCCCAGGGCGCAAAGCCTGGCGAAGGCGGCCAACTGCCGGGCCACAAGGTCTATCCGTGGATTGCCAAGGTGCGGTACTCGACGCCGGGCGTCGGCCTGATTTCACCGCCGCCGCATCACGACGTGTACTCGATCGAAGACCTCGCGCAATTGATTTTCGACCTGAAGAACGCCAACCCGCTGGCACGCGTGCACGTCAAGCTCGTCGCCGAATCCGGCGTGGGCACGGTCGCGTCCGGGGTCGCGAAAGCGGGCGCAGACGTCGTGCTGATTTCGGGTCATGACGGCGGCACCGGCGCATCACCGCTCACCAGCCTGAAACACGCCGGCGCCCCGTGGGAGCTCGGACTCGCTGAGACACAGCGCGTGCTGCTCGCCAATCAGCTTCGCGACCGCATCGTCGTGCAGGTGGACGGTCAAATGAAGACGGGCCGCGATGTGGTGATTGCGGCGCTGCTTGGCGCGGAGGAGTTCGGGTTCGCAACGGCGCCGCTCGTCGTCATGGGCTGCGTGATGATGCGCGTCTGCCACTTGAATACCTGCCCCGTCGGCATCGCGACCCAGGACCCCGAACTGCGAAAAGCGTTCGCTGGCAGGCCCGAGTTCGTCGAGAACTTCTTTGGCTTCATTGCCGAACAGGTCCGCGAGCTGATGGCCGAGCTCGGCTTCCGTACGTTCGCGGAGATGATCGGTCAGGTCGAGTGCCTGGATTTCACGCCCGCAACGGAGCACTGGAAGGCAAAGGGCGTCGATCTGGCGCCGCTGCTGCACTCGCCGGCGATGATCACCGACAGATCGCGCCGTCACACCCGAAAGCAGCCGCCGCTCGCGACTGTTTTGGATCAACAACTGATCGCCGGCGCGATGCCTGCGCTCGAGTACAGGGCGCCGGTCGAAATGTCGTTCCGGATTCGCAACACGGATCGCTCCACCGGAACGCGGCTTGGGTTCGAAGTGACACGCCGCTTCGGCGGCGCTGGATTGCCGCCCGACACCATCCGCATCAACCTCTCGGGTGCAGCCGGCCAGAGCTTTGGCGCGTTCATTCCGCAGGGGATCACATTAGCGCTCGAAGGCGAAGCGAATGACTTTGCAGGGAAAGGGCTATCGGGCGGCAGCCTGATTGTGAAGCCGCCGGCAAACGCCGCCTACGTCGCCGAAGACAACGTGATCATCGGCAATGTCGCACTGTACGGCGCAACGGCGGGTGTCGCGTTCATTCGGGGAATCGCGGGTGAACGGTTCGCGGTCCGCAACAGCGGCGCCCACGCCGTGGTCGAGGGCGTCGGCGATCACGGGTGCGAGTACATGACCGGCGGCCGCGTCATTGTCCTGGGGCGCACCGGACGAAACTTCGCGGCCGGCATGAGCGGCGGCGTCGCATACGTGCTGGATACTGACGGAGCGTTCGCGCTCAATTGCAACATCGACATGGTCGACCTCGAACGCCTCGACGTCACCGAAGATGTGAGTTTCGTGCGGGACTTGATTGAGCGGCACGTCCTCGCTACCGGCAGCGCCGCCGGGTCGCGTGTGCTCGACTCATGGAGCACCTCGGTCGGTCAATTTGTCGTCGTCATGCCACGGGATTTCAAACGGGTGCTGCTGGAGCAGCAGCACGTACCAGCGAGACACCGGGGTGAATCCCGGCTCGGAGCCGCCGTTGGGTAAGCCGACGGGTTTCATCGAATACGCGCGCGTCAAGATGCCTGCGCGGCCGATCGAGGAGCGCGTCGGCGACTACCGCCATGTCCATCTCGCGTATCCAGCGCCCGAGTTGACCCGACAGGCGTCACGATGCATGGATTGCGGAATCCCGTTTTGTCACCACGGCTGCCCGCTCGGCAACCTGATCCCCGACTGGAATGACCTGGTCTACCGCGATCAGTGGCGAGCCGCGATTGAGCGGCTGCATCAGACGAACGACTTTCCCGAGTTCACGGGACTGCTGTGTCCGGCGCCGTGCGAGGGCTCGTGCGTGCTGGCCATCAACAAGGAGGCAGTCACCATCAAGTCGATCGAGCTCGCGATCGTCGATCGCGCGTTCGCCGAAGGCTGGATCATTCCCCGGCCGCCCGCGTCCCGCACCTGGAAAAAGGTCGCCGTGGTCGGTTCCGGCCCCGCCGGTCTCGCGGCGGCGGCGCAGTTGAATCGCGCCGGCCACACCGTGACGGTGTTCGAGAAGGCCGATCGCGTCGGTGGGTTACTGCGCTACGGCATCCCGGAATTCAAGCTCGAGAAGCGCGTGTTGAATCGGCGCCTTGACCTCCTCGCGGCTGAAGGTGTCGTGTTTCGCACGCGTGCGAACATCGGCGTCGATGTCGACGCCGCTGACTTGCGGCACGAGTTTGACGCGACGCTGCTCGCGTGCGGCGCCGGGCAGCCTCGCGACCTGGCCGTTCCCGGCCGCGAATTGAACGGCGTCCACTTCGCGCTCGAATACCTCGTTCAACAGAACCGCCATTGCGAGGGCGAAGACCGACCCGTGATCAGCGCCGCCAGAAAACATGTCGTCATCATCGGCGGCGGCGATACCGGCGCGGATTGTGTGGGCACCTGTCACCGTCAAGGCGCTGCTTCGGTCACGCAGCTCGAAGTGCTGCCGATGCCGCCACCTCAGCGCACGCCGGACAACCCATGGCCGCAGTGGCCGTACATCTTCCGAGTGTCATCGGCGCACGAGGAAGGCGGCGCGCGCATGTTCGAGGCCGCAACCGGCGAGTTGCGCGGTGTTGACGGAGCCGTCCGTTCGTTGCACGGACGCCGCCTCGGCGACGGCACGCCACTCGAATTGCGCGCCGACCTGGTGCTTCTCGCGATGGGATTCACCGGCCCCGAAAAGAGCCGCTTGCTGAGCGATCTCGGGGTTCGCCTGACGCCACGCGGCAACGTCTGGCGGGATGAAAATTGGATGACGAGTGAGACCGGTGTGTTTGCCGCGGGAGACGTGCAGCGCGGGCAATCGCTGATCGTGTGGGCGATCGACGACGGACGCCGCGCTGCCGCGGCCGTCGATCGCTACCTCGCGTCAGAGACGGGTGTGCGCAACGGAAAGGGATAGCCGCCAAGCGCGGCGGCCATCCCCCACGGACGACTACTTGTTGTTTGCCGACAGCTGCTTCTGATCCTCGTGCTGCGTCTGGATCTCGATGCGGCGCGGCTTGACGCTGTCCTTGATCGGCAACGCGAGCCGCAACATGCCGTGACGATGGGTCGCGGTCAGTTTGTCGAGATCGACGAACTGCGGGACCGTCAGCGACTGCTCGAACTTGTAGTTCGGCGTGTTCTTGTCGCCGCTCGCCGACTCGGCGCGAATGGTGAGCGTCTGGCCGGCAGCTTCGAGTTTCACGTCGCGTGGATCGATGCCCGGCATCGGCACGTCGACCGTCCAGCCGTCCTCCGATGACCGAACCTGGAACGGGAACGAAGTCGACGCGTTGGCCGCCGTCCGCAGCGGCATTTCGCTCCACACCTGATTGAACAGGCGATCGACCTCACGATGCAGGTTGAACACATCATCGAATGAATTCCAGCGGGACATTCCGAACATACGCATGACCTCCTTCCTGATGAGGGCGCGTCCACGCCCTACAAAAATATTTAAAATATGCTGATTTGAATGTCAAGCAACTTGAGTGTTTTATTATCAAGTTAGCATTTACGCCCGCGACCGCAGCGTACGAAACGTGATCGAGTAGCGCAGCGTCGATACGGCCGGAATGCTGTGCTCGTAGCCACTGCGCGCTTCGCCCCGCATGATGTACGCGGACCGCGGCTGCAGCGTAATCTCGTGGGTTGCGCTGCGCCGCGCCGTCGATTGCGCGGCGGCCTTCGGCGACAGGTATGGACGCAGGCGCATCCGCGCCGGCGACAGCAACGAGACGCCCGCGATGATGTCGTACTGCGGCGCATCGCGATGCCAGCCAATCGGCGTGCCGGTGCTGTATTCGTTGATCAGCGCCATCGCGAAATCATCCGGCTTCACGCCGGCCCACGTCGCGAGCCGATCGCGAATCGGAAACATGAACTCGGGAATTGGCGGTGATGGACCGTCGCTGCGATCGTACGACTCGCCGTAAAACGAGACGCGCCGCTTTGCCACCACGCCGCGCATCTCGAACGTCGCGAACTCGACACGTTTGATGTGATCGGCGAGATCGGCTTCTTCAGCAGCCGACATGAACTCTTCGCGATATTCGAATCCGGGCGGCACGTCGACGCCAAATAACGACATCACCACAAGTATCAGCTGGAAAAGTGGCACAATGGAGGGGTCAGCGATGCCAACCTGACACGGGTACTAACTGTGCGATACCTCTGCATTGCCGCGCTGCTCCTCGCATTACCGGTGGCCGCGCCGGCGCAGCAGCAGCGCCGCGACGATGAACGTCGATCCGGCGATCGCGGATCCCAGCAACGAGATCACCGCGACGAGCGGCGCTCCGAGCGCGAGACTCATCAATCCACCCAGCGTGCGCCATGGTGGGAGCGACAGCAGGCGCCGTGGTGGGAGCAGCAGCAGACACCGGCGTGGCAGACCATGAATCCCGCCCGCACGCTGCTCGATCGCGAACGCAATCAGCGCCCGTATTACAACACCTCCCCGAGACGGTACTACCCGCCGTCGGTCGTCTACGTCGTTCCGCCGTATCGATATTTTCCCGATTCGCTGCCAACGACGACGCAGTTCGTCGCACCGGCGCCGGCGCCGCAGCAGCACGTCGCTGCCGCCCCACCGGCGCCGCCGGTGCCGCCACCGCCGCCAATGGGTGGACTGCATCTCGACGTCGAGCCCAAGGCATCGCTGCAGGTGTTCGTCGATGGCGTCTTCGTAGGCACGCCTGCTGATCTCGGCGATCAACTGGAAATGACGGCCGGCCGTCACCGCCTCGAGTTGCGCGCGCGGGGCTATCGGACGCTGACGTTCGACGTCGAGATCATCCAGGACCGCTCGATTACCTACCGCGGCGCGCTGGACCGCGACCCGTCCGCTCCACCGCCTCCGCCCGCCGCGCCGGTTGCCGTCAGTCCCGCCGCGCCCGTCAAGCGGACCACGATGTTCATGATTCCGGGTTGTTATCTCGGTAACGTCGAACCGAAAGCCGCCGACCTGAAACCGGGTTGTGAGATCCGGCGGATGATGACGATATTGCCCTGAGCCTGCGCTTCAGCGCGCGGAACGCCGCGAGCATCTCGGAGTACGTGAAGTTCGCGTTACGACCGCTTGGGTTGGGCAGCACGAACACTTCGGTGTTGCCGATCGTCTCTGCCTGCGGGCCCAGCGTCACCGGGCCTTTGCGCTCCGGGAACATCGCGCGAAACACCGTCACCCCGACCATCGCGACCACGGCCGGCCGGTAGCGCGCGATCTTCCGCCGCAGCTTGGTCCGGCCCTCGACATATTCGTGCGGCAGAATCGTGTCGATGCCTGGCGTCGGACGCGCCACGATGTTGGTGATGCCATACCCCCACTCCGGCAACCGGTCGTCGTCTTCATAGGTGATCCGCTCCGGCACCAGCTTCGATTCGTAGAGCAGCATCCAGAAGCGGTTCGAGAATCCGGCGAAATGATGACCGGTCTGCGACGATCGAATGCCCGGATTGATGCCGACGAACAGGACCCGGACGCCGGGTCTGATGCGATCGCGAAGCGGCGGCAGGGCGTCGGCCATCTGCATCAGTATCTCGCGTCGCGGCGGCCGGCGCGCCCAAGGCGCAGCGCGCAAAAGGCCGCGGTGGAGTCTAATGTGGTCGTGACTGTTGTCCGCACCGCGTGTTGCCAGGCGCGGCATCGCTCCTCGTAAACCCGCATGGCGCTCACCGCGACGATTTACAACTTCGAGATCGATCTCACCGACTCGGATCGCGGCGTCTACGAGACGCTGCTGCTGCGGGTCGCGCAGCATCCTTCGGAATCCAACGAGTATCTGATCGCGCGCGTGCTGGCGTATGCGCTCGAGTATGCCGACGGGATCGTGTTCTCGCGCGGTGTGTCGGAGCCCGAGCAACCGACGCTTTCGGTACGCGACCTCACAGGTAAAGTCAGAGCCTGGATCGAGATCGGCACACCGGATGCGGCGCGGCTGCACAAGGCCTCCAAGATCGCCAAACGTGTCGTCGTCTATTGCCATAAGGATCCGGCACAGTGGTTGAAGCAGCTCGACGCCGCGGCGATTCACCGCGCGGACGCACTGGAGTTGTATGCCATCGACCGAAGGCTCATCGACGACTTGATCGAGCGCCTGGATCGGCGGATGGCGTTCAGCATGTCGGTCACCGATCGAGAGCTGTACGTCTCGATCGGCGACGTGAATCTAACGGGCCGCATTGATCGGCTGCCGCTGCCCTGACTCGATCCGGAACGGCAGCACCGAGCGAACGCGCGGATCGCGGGGCAGCACGCACGGCGGGTGGCCAGATCGACGAGGCCTGCGCTTGACCCGCACCCGGCGTCGTGGCAGAGTTTGCACTGGCGCTGGCCTGGCGCCACACCTCGACCTGGCCCTCCCTCGCGGGGCTACTCATCGGGGCAAAGGGGTTCACAGCCCCGGGCTTCTTAACGTGGGGTTCTTCCGGTCGCGCGACCAGCAGGCGGGGGCTGGGGGTCGTGTGGCCAGAGAAGGATCCGTCATGACCCGCGCCCGAGCTCTCAAGCAAGTCATTCGCGCCCGCGCCGCGAAAACCGGTGAACGCTACACCACCGCGCGCCGGCACATCCTCCGGGAACTGAACCAACCCACGGCTGAAGCCGGTGATGCGAGCCGTCGAAAGGCCGCGACGGCCGCGCCCGCCCGGCCGGCGCCAGCCGCGTCGACGAAAGGCGGGCTCTCCGACGCGAAGGCGCTCGAAAAGACCGGCAAGGATCTCGCGCATTGGTTCGCCGTCCTCGATAGATTCGGCGCGGTCGACAAGGGGCACACCGCGTCCGCGAAGCATCTTCATGACGACCACGGCGTGCCGGCGTGGTATTGCCAGGGCATCACGGTCGCCTACGAGCGCGCGCGGGGCGTTCGCGCCGTCAACCAGCGTTGTGACGGCGCCTTCGAGGTGTCGGTGTCCAAGGTCATTGCCGCGACGCCTCGGCAACTGATCAAAGCGTTGAAAGACACCCGCGGGTGGAGCGACGGCGTGGATCGCGCATTACTCAACGCGCTCGACGCGGCCATTCACGAC
Organism: Vicinamibacterales bacterium; assembly: GCA_035626435.1. Taxonomy (GTDB): domain Bacteria; phylum Acidobacteriota; class Vicinamibacteria; order Vicinamibacterales; family UBA2999; genus 12-FULL-67-14b. The sequence goes on along the minus strand of DASPNQ010000150.1, from coordinate 9,928 downwards.
AAGAAGTCGAAAGGCTTTGTGGTCCGCGATGACGGCCAGGCGCGCTTCCGCTACAAGTGGGAAGCGGCCACGGTGCAGCTCTACATGTACCCGAAGGGTCAAAAAACCTCGCTGGTCGTGCAGCACACGGGACTGACCGGCGCCAGCGCGGTTGAAGACCACCGCGCGAAGTGGAAGGCCGCGGTCGCGTCACTCGCGGCATCATTGACATAGTTTTCGGAGGGCGGCAGCGGGTGAACGGCCACGAGTGTTATCACTGCAAGCAGTGGATCGCCGAAGGCGAAGCGCACGATTGCTGGACGACCACCGAGGCCGCCCTCACGAAAGACCTTTCGGAAGATCTCCAGGACGCCTACGCGCGCCTGCGCGAAACCGCGACCGAGTTCGGCGAGCAGCGCGTCTACGCGTCCCACAGCTCGATCATGTTTTCGCGCCAGTCGTGCTACTTCTTCGTCCGGCCGAAGCGCAGCTTTCTCGAGGTCGTGGTGTTCCTCGGCCGCGCCGTCAAAAGCCCTGTCATCAAGAAGATCGTCGCTTCGTCGAAGACCAAGCGGGCGCATGTCATCCAGATCCGGCACCGTGACGAAGTCGAACCGCCGTTCACCGAGTGGCTGCGGGAAGCGTACGATTTTCAGAGTCAGCCGAGTCCGCGAATCGCGGCCGGCGCGCGACCGCCGATCAAACGTGGTACCCGGAAGGCTGCGGCCAAGAAGGCGAAGGCAACGGCCAGGAAGAGTAAGCTGAAGCGATGAAATATTTGTGCCTCGTGTATCTCGAAGGCAACAAACTCACTGCGGTGCCCGATCGGGAGTGCCTGAATTGCGGCGATGCACTACGCAAACAGGGCCGCCTGCTCGCCGCCGAACCGTTGTTCCCGGTCGAGACGGCGCGAACCGTGCGCGTGCGGAACGGGCGTGTCGCCATCACCGACGGGCCGTTCGCGGAAACGAAAGAGCAGTTGGCCGGCTTTTACCTGATCGAAGCCGAGAACGAAGACGAGGCGCTGCAGATTGCCGCGACGATTCCGCCCTCGCGCGAAGGCAGCATTGAAGTGCGGCCGGTCCGCGAGCTTCAACCCTGAGCGGCGATCGCGCGCACGATCGCGCGCGCGATCTTCCGCCCGCCGGTCCCCGACGGCTCGATCGGATTCGCATAGTCGCTCGCCTCGTCGCATACCGACCGCAGTTCAATCACCGGCACTGACAGCTCGTTGGCGACCGAGTAGATGGTGTCGTTGAAAAACGACAACGCCATCCGCGCGGCGGTGGCGACTTCCGGCTCCAGCCGACCGTTGTAGATTGTGCAGACCACGATCGGCTTCTGCAACGCCGCCGCGACTCCCAGCGCGGATCGGTAATTCGCCGCAAACGCATCCCGCGGCCGTGCAAACGCTTCGAGCGCCGCGACCGTCGACGACACGCGCGCGGATAGCAAGTGAACATGCTGCAAGGCGTCATTGCCGCCGATCGAGATGATCAAGTGCGTCGCATCGCGCGGTGCGCGCTGCACCTGCGCGGGCAGCCCGGCCGTCGTGGCACCGTCGACCGCACACAGGGTGGCACGCCAGCCAGGCGGCATGACGGAGCGGAGGTGCGCAACGACGTCGGGCTCGCCGCCCGTATACGCGGCGTTATCGAAGATCGAGTCGCCGAGCAGAACCAGATGCGGCGAGCCCACGGTCGTGAATAGGCTAGCGCTTCTTCGCAGATTTGCGCGAACGGCCTCGGCCGCCCGAGCTGCGTCGCGTGCCGCGGCTGGCGCTGCCATTGCCGCCGCCGGACAAGGTCCGTGCAATCAGGCTCGTCAATCCTCCCGCGCCGTCGCTTGCCGCGGCGGCAGGGTTGACGGTCTGGCCGATCGTCCGCAACTTCTTGTCGGCGGCCTGTTCCTCGGCCAGCGTCTCTTCGAGCAGGTTCCGCACTTCGCGGTGCCCAAGCGTGCGCGCATGCTCGATCGCGCCCATGTATGCGGCCATCTCGTAATGCTCGACCCGCATCGCCGATCCGATGATCACCGCGTCACGAAGCGCTTCCGAGTCGTAGTCCTCGCCGACGTGCTCGTCGCCTTCTTCGACGATGCCGCGCATGCCGGCGCAGGCTTTGCCTCTTGGTTTTTCGCCAAGGTGGCGAAACGCCTGTTCCAGCCGCCGCACCTGGCCGTTCGTTTCCTTGAGATGGTCGTTGAGCGCTGTGCGCAGCGCAGGGTTGGCCGCCTTCTTGGCCATTCTGGGAATGGCTTTGGTTAAGCGTTTTTCCGCATCGTACAGATCGCGAAGCTCGGTCACCAGCACTTCTGTCAAGGATTGAATGCCAGGCATAGTTCCTCCGGCGATCGCCTAGCAAGATGCACGCCGCTGCGGCCGCGACGAACGCGGCACGTCCATCAGGTCGCGCTGGATCCTGTCATCGCACTGCGCGCCGGCTAGCGCTCGCGGTCCGTGGCGGCCGACTGCGCGATCGGCAGTCGATACGCGGCCATTTCCTCGCCATTGCGGACCAGCAGCAGGTCCCTGACGATGACGGGGTGGTTCCACGTTTTCGCGTTGAGCGCGGGGAACTTGGCGATCTCGTTGTACTGGTCCGGCGTCGCACTGACCAGAGCGAGCTCGCCTTCCTCCGAAATCAGGAGCAGCAGATCCTGATCGGCGAGCAAGATCATCTGGCCGTTGCCGTAACGGCCGCCTTTCCACTTGCGCCGTCCGTCGGAGAGATCAATGGACGACAGGATCGCGCCGTCAAACCCGTAGGCGTGACCTTTGTGAATGACCAGGTCGTTGAAATACGGTTTCAAGCCATTCGTCGTCCAGCGTTCTTCGACCTTCCACCCGTCGCCATCGCGGGTGATCGCGAGCCGCCTGGTGCCCAGGCCGCCGGTTGCGGCCATGGCATTGATCAACACGTCGCCGTCTTCGGTGATGGCCGGCTGCACGATGGCGCCGCCTCCCCACCGGTGTTCCCACAACAGCTTGCCGTCGGATGGATGAACGGCGACCGCACCCGGCGCGCTGAGGATGATTACGTGCGGCACACCGTCGACCGTAAGCAGATGCGGTGAGCTGTAGCTGCCGCCGTGAATCGGGCCCAGCCAACGTCGTTTGCCCGTCTCGACATCGTAGCCGGCGAGCGTCCCATACAGCGACACGATCACCACATCGTCGATCACGAGCGGCGAGCTCGAGATGCCCCACATCGGGATCTCGCGATTGGTGTCGGCCGCGACGTTCTGCGACCACAACAGCTTGCCGGACGTCGCGTCGATCGCATTCAGCATCCCGGTCGCGCCCATCGCGAACACGCGCGTGCCGTGAATCGTCGGCGTACCCCGCGGTCCCGCGCCGCCATTCGACTCGTAGAAGCGAATCGGATCGCGATGGCGCCATACCGGCTCACCGGTGGACACGCGGTAGCACGACACCATCTCAAAGTCGCCGCGCTGCTCCTGCGTGTAGAGCAAATCGCCGCGGATCGCAAACGACGACCAGCCGGGTCCGACGGGACGCCGCCATATCTCGACCGGTGGCGTTTGCGTCCAGTCCGTCTTGATCTGCAACGCGCGAATAACGCCGTCACGATTCGGACCGCGGAAACCCGGCCACTCGGCCGGGATGAGTACAGCGGTTGGGGCTGGAGCGGCCGGCACATCCGGGGCCGCTACGGATTCATTTTCCGGTGTCGCTGATTTCAACTCCGGCGTTGCGGATTGCGGCGGTGCGGCCGCTTCCGGCGCGGGTGGTGGGATCGCAGCGGCTACCGGCTTCGGCTCTTCATCGCCACGAGCCAGCAGCAACTCCTCCGCCGTCGGCGTCCAGCGCCAGTGCAACACGAAGCCGCCGCCCATCACGCCTTCAGTGCGAATCGCCAGCAGCGGCACTGCACCAACGATGATGAACACCGGAATCAGCGCGATTGCTCTGGTGCGTTCCGGCAGGCGGCCGGTCGCGATCGCCCAGACCGCCAGTGCCAATGCGTAGAACGCGACGCCGAGAATGTATGCGAGGAAGCCCTGCGCCCCGCCGGCGATCGACGGATCCACGCCGCTCTTGGTGACGGCAACCGCCAGGCCGAACAATGCCAGCACGCCCAAACGTTCGATCAGGCGCGATCGGCTGAATAGCAGCCACCACAGGACGACGAGCACGGCGGCGGCGACGCCGCCGAACATCACCATCGGGAAGTCCTCGAGTACGAAGGGGCCGATGACAATCGCGACGGCATACAGCGCCGCAATCGCCAATAGCGGCCAGGTTCGCAACGGCTTGCGATGGTCGAGCGCGGCTTCGTTCGCGGTCATGACAGCACCTCCACAGGACGGCTGGTGGCGGACGTTTCGACAGCGGGCGCCCTCCCCTTTGCGCGCAGGCGCCACAACCAATACAGCATCATCACGATCGGCGCCAGCACCGGAATCGGCAACAGCATCGGCACGCGGATTAGTTCGGGAACGCGATTCGGCGGTCCCCAGAAGAATGACGCCGCGGCCACCCACATCGCGAAACACATCCGCCACAGGTGCCGCTTCAGGCGCGGCTTGCCGGCAATGCCGCCGGCCCGGATCATCTTGTAATCACCGATCGCCGCGGCAATCGAGACGGTCGCAAAGATAAACATCGGCGCTGTTTCGGGCCGTCCGCGTCGAGCCAGCCACACGCCGGCAGCGATGGCGAACGCACCCAGCACGAATCCCCACCACATCCCGCCGATTTCGATCAGGCGCGCACCGGGAATACGTTTCACCGTGAGCAGTCCGGTTACGACGAAATAGAACGTCAGCAGACCCGCGACGATCGATCCTCGCTCGCCGTTGATGGCCGCGATCAGCGCGCCGGTCAGCGCCATGACGATCATCGCGCCGACGAAACCCAGGCCGGCCTTCCGATGCACGCCGCCGCCTTTGCCCGCAAACAACGCAAAGTAGCCAAACAGCAGCGCGAGGACGCCGCCGGCGATATGAAGTGGTAATAGCGTCATTGGATTCGTCCTTGCGACATCGCATCCCACCGCCGTTGGTCGACGCCCTTGACCACCAACCACAGCGTCAGAACGCCCTCCGCGATGATGCCGGGTGCAAAGTTATACGGCGTGAGCATCGCCGCGAGCGCGGGAACGGCAAATGTCAACCAGCCAATGCCGCCGCACATCATCAACACGCCGAGAAAACGAGGGAGATACGTCGAGCGATACACGAGGTAGCCGATCAGCAGGCAATACACGCCGAAAAACGGCAGCGGGTTGTTCGGCCAGCTGATGATCCGCATCGGTATCAGTACGCTGATCACGCAGCCCGTCAGACTGACGGCGGCCGCCAGCAACGAAATCGTCTTGTGCGCCGGCTTGAACAGGAAATAAAACAGGATCGTCACCGCGATATAACTGGTGGCGGCGATCAGGTTGGTGATCATTCGTCCGGTCGGCACCAACAGCGCCATGGTGCCGGACACGAAGGTGACGACGTAGACGAGGCCGGCGATGCGGGCAAGAGTCATTGCGGGCTACTCCGTTCGCAGCGCTTGCAGGACGTCGACGCGCGACGCTCGCGCCGCAGGCATCAGTGACGCCGCCACCGCCGCGGCGATGAGGATGCCGGCCGCGCCCAATATGGCGCCCGCACCGGGCATGCGTAATTGCTCGTAATAGTTCGCCGCGATCAGAGCAAACACGTATCCGAAAATGCCGCCGGCCGCGATGCCAACCGCGACAATCGCCAGTCCTTCCGACAGCACGCTTCTGAGCAGCGCCACCGGGGTCGAGCCAATCGCCAGACGCACGCCGAACTCGCGTGTCCGCGCGCTGACGCCGAACGCCAGGACGCCCGCGACGCCGACCACCGCAATCAACATCGCGACGCCGGCGAATCCCGAGAACACGAACGCGTTCAGCTGCTCCGGCTCCAGCACTTCAGCGCGGATATCGTCCAGCGTGGCCGCGCGCTCGACGGGCTGATTCGCCGACAAGCCGTGGATAATCTGCGTCACCGGCTTGACGAGCGAATAGGGATCGACCGCGGCGCGCACGAACAACCGGCCCCCGATACCGAACTGCTGCATCGGGTGATAGATCGTCATCGCCGATCGCCGAACGATGCTTTCGTCATCGACATCGCCCACCACGCCGACAATGCGGCGCGGGACAGGCTTCGGTCCGAAATAGGGATCGATCCACCACACCTTGTGATTGAGCGCATCGCCGTTCGGGAATAAGCGACGCGCCACGCTTTCGCTGACGATCACGACGGGTTCGGAGCCGCGCCGATCGGCGTCGTTGAAGTCGCGGCCCGCCAGCATTGGTACGCCGATGACACTGAAGAAGTTGGGTGCAACGACACGCAGGCGTGCGCGCGGATGCTCTTCGCCGTTCGCCGGCGCGTAGCCGTCGGCGCCGAACGTGATGCCCGCGGGCCCGCCGAAGCGTCCTGAATCCCGCCAGGGTGTGAAGCTGCCCATCGACACGCCCTCGACGCCGGGAATCGCGGCGATCCGCGACGTGACTTCGCGATAGAACGCGAGATCCTTGTCGGTGCTCATGGCCAGCGCCGTCATCGGCACGTCGATGGCGAGCACCTGCCGCATCTCGTAGCCGGTATGGGCCGTGCGCAGTGCTACGAGCGTTGCGATTAGAGTGGCCGCGCCGGCCAGCAGCACAAACGAAAACGCGATCTGCGTCGTCGCAAACACGCGCAGCCGGCGGGTGCTCGCAGGCGTCATGCGGATGCTGCCGCTCGTCAGACCGGAAGCGGCCGGTGCCTGTGCCGAGGGCAGCTTCGGCACATACGCGAGCAGCACCGCTGCCATCATCGCCAGCGTAACGCCGACCCATAACACGGTGCCGTCGACCGTCACTTCGAGGGCGCGCACCGAGAACCGCGCCGCGAAGGCTGCGAGCAGCGCAACCAGCGGCCGTGCCAGCAGCACGCCGAGAATCGCTCCTGCGCCGCACAGCACCAGGCTTTCCGCGAGCAGCGTCCGGCGCAGCGCAGCTCGGCTGGCGCCGAGAGCGGCACGCACGGCGAGCTCGCCCTCGCGGCGGATCGACCGCGCCAGGATCAGGTTCGCGACGTTCGAGCACGCGATGATGAAGACGATGCCGGCGGCGGCGAGGAGCACCAGCAGGATGGTCCGCGCCGGCGATGCAATCTGATCGCGCAGCTTCGACAGCTGCAGTTGCATGTTGGCGCGAGCCGGATAGGAATCTGGGTGTTCGGTGACAAGGCCGCTGTGAATCGCGCTGAGCTCGGCCCTTGCGGATTCAATGGTCTCGCCTGGCTTCAGTCGTCCGAACAACTGTGTCATGCGATGCGTGCGCAGTGTCACCATCGTCGCGCCCATGTGGTGGGGGCTGGTGACCATGTTGGCGATGATTTCCGTTTCCGCGGGGTACGGCACTGACGGTTCGAGCACGCCGATCACCGTGGCGCTGCGCGTTCCCAGTTGAATGACCTTGCCGACTACCGACGGATCGCTGTTGAGCGAGTTCTTCCAGAAACCGTGCGTCAGGACGGCAACGCCGGCGGCGTTCAGGCCGTCATCGTGCGGTTCGATAAGGCGGCCCAGGACCGGCCGCAGTCCCATCACCTGAAAGAAGTAGCCATCGACCACGCCGGACTGGATGACGCGTGGCTCGCCGAGGCCGACCAGCGTGAACTCCACCGTCGAAAACTCGCCGAATGCTTCGATGGTTTTCGAGCGTGCTCGGATGTCCTTGATCTCGGGAACCGAGAACGTGACGTTGTCGGAGCCAAGTCCCTGCGCGGACTGGCGGATGTAGATCAGCCGATCTTCATCACGGTTCACGAGCGGGCGCATCAGCACGCCGCGGACGACGCTGAAGATTGCGGCATTGGCGCCGATGCCGAGCGCCAGTGTGATCACCACCGTTGCGGCCATGCCCTTCGCGCGCAGCAGCGAGCGGAACCCGACGCGCATGTCCTGCACGAGCGCGGCGGCGGTATCGAACCAGCGGCTGTACCAGACGCTGCGCATCTCGTCGCGCAGGCGTGGCAGGTAACCGAAGGTGCGAAGCGCATTGAGTCGTGCGGTCTCAGGGTGCTCGCCGCGCTCGATGCGCTGCTGGATCTCGAGCGCCAGGTGGCCGCGGATTTCGTCGTCGAGCTCGCGTTCGTCGGGGCGCATGGCGTTAGTCCTCGCTCGCGGCGGGGTTCATGATGCGGCCGATCACGTCGACCAGCTGCGACCATCGATCGCGCTCGCGCGCCAGCTGCGCCTTGCCGGCCGGGGTCAGCTGGTAGTACTTGGCCTTATGGTTGGCTTCACTGATCCGCCATTCGGATTTGAGCCAGCCGCGCTTTTCGAGACGGTGCAGGGCTGGGTAGAGGGAGCCGGTTTCGACCTTGAGCAGGTCGTCGGATTGCTGGCTGATCGCCTGGCCGATGCCGTGACCGTGACGCGGACCCCACTGGAGGGTCCGCAAGACCAGCATGTCGAGTGTGCCCTGCAGCAGTTCGAGGCGCTCGGGATCTTGGGATTTGGCCATATGTGTAGACGGTCTACGTTTTGATACGTAGACGGTCTACAGCTGGTTCCCGGCCCGTATTTTCCGGGCAAGGCTCAGCAATCGCCGCGGTCGTCCGGTTCAGGAGACAGCCTGCCGGTTTTGCGGCGGTTTTTCACCGTAATTCCGTGGTTCGTTTCTTGCTGTTTATCCGGCCGGAGGCAAGACATGCGAATTCTGGCCGGTATGGTTATCGTGGGCGCCCTGATCGCGAGCCCCGTCGACGCGCAGAACCGCGGGCGCAACCGCAACGCGCAAGGTGTTCCGCCGGGGCAATTGCCGCCGCCTGGAATGTGCCGCGTCTGGTACGACGGGGTGCCGCCGGGACGGCAGCCGCGCGCCACGGATTGCGACGATGCCGAGCGCATCGCCTCGCGCGATCGCAACGCGCGGGTGATTTACGGCGACAACCGGCGCAACGGCCGCTACGACGAACGCAATTACCCGATCGATCGCAACGGCCGCATCGATCGCGATGGCCGGATCGATCGTGACGGCCGGATCGATCGCGATGGGCGCATCGACCGCGACGGACGTGTCGATCGCACGCCTCGGCGCGGCGGCACCGGCTACAACAGCGTCGCGTTCGACAACGGCTATCGTGATGGCGTCGAGAAAGGCCGCGAGGACGCACGCGATCGCGACTCGTATGATCCGGTTCGTCACTCGCGATACCGCTCCGCCGATCGCGGATATGAGAGCCGCTACGGCACGCGCGAGCAGTACAAGCTGATATACCGCGACGGGTTCGAGGCCGGCTACGCTGACGGCTATCGTGCCACTGGCGGGTCTTCTCCCCGTCCGACCGACAGCGGCCGGCGATGGCCGTTCTAGCCGGCGCCATCCGCGCGCGTTTGCGGTGGTAGGGTGGGATTTTCTATAATCGAAGGTTCCAACCCTACTGGGAGGTCGTTCAACGGTAGGACAGCGGACTCTGACTCCGCTTATCGGGGTTCGAATCCCTGCCTCCCAGCCATCCGCCTACGCTCGCCCAGTATTATTCAGGCGAGCTACGGCGCGATGTCTCGCCGAAGCCCGAAGGGCGGAGGCGGACCACCTCGAAGTTTCTGATCGCCAATCGCCTCAGTCGCCTGCAGAAACTGCGTACCCTTCGTCGCGGCCCATCAGATTCATTAGGAAGTTCCGCTGGCGCGTCTCCTGCTTGATAGGCACAAATGCGTGGCGACAAACGGACCGTCTATATCCTTCGCAGCGACGCAGATCCCTCGCACCACTACGTAGGCATAACCAGTGACCTGCGCGCGCGGCTCCGATGGCACAACCACGGGCCGTGCGGCTGGACACAGTCGAATAGACCGTGGTCGGTGACGGTGTCCCTGGAGTTCTCGACACAGCAATTGGCCGAGCGTTTCGAGAAGTACCTCAAGTCAGGCTCCGGACGCGCGTTTGCGAAGCGTCACTTC
>DASPNQ010000149.1:0-9960 GCA_035626435.1 Vicinamibacterales bacterium | reverse complement strand
CTGACCCAAATCAGCACCGCGGCGATGCGTGGAATCGCGACGTTCTCTCCGCCACGCACCAGATACGCGCCGCACGCCAGCCACTCCATGATCGGCAGCTCGCCGGCCTGCTGCATCTCGCGATTGGCCTGAGCGACGCGTTTCGCCCATTCGGGCACGCCGGCGGCGTGGTCGGCATAGCAGGCGCGCGCCAGCACGGCCGAGCGGTAATGTCGCGTCGGATGGAACCTGACGATCGGCTGGTCGATCTCCGGCAGACGGGCGGCCAGGCCAAGACCCATCAGCAGCCCAAGGACGATGATCCGCGCGCGCACCTCAAATTCTTAACACACGGGCGACGGCAATCACCGCAGCGAACACACATCGTTGAGCAGGCCGGCGGCGGTCACATCCGCGCCGGCGCCGGGGCCGCTAATCACCAACGGCTCACGGTAGCGTTTGGAATGAAACGTGATGATGTTGCGGGTACCCGCGGCGGCGCCCATTGGGCTCGACGCGGAAACCGCGACGAGTCCGGCGGTGACCTTTCTCGGTGTGGCAGTCACCACATAGCGAAGGACCTTCCCACGGGCGGATTCGCGATCGACGCGCGCGCGCCACGCATCATCGAGCTCTTCGAGGCGCTCCATGAATTCGGCGAGGGCGACGCCGCGGTATCGCTCCGGCACGAGATCGTCGGCTGCCGGCGCCGGTCCCCGATAGCCGATCATCCGCGCGAGGATCAGTCCCTTGCGCGCCGCATCGCGTCCGGACAGGTCATCGCGAGGATCGGGCTCGGCATAGCCGCGTTCCACGGCTTCGCGGACCGCTTTCGAGAACGGCCGGCCCGCGGAGATCTCGGACAACACGAACATCAGCGTGCCGCTGACGCAGCCCTCGATGCGCAGCACGCGATCGCCGGATTCCTCCAGCTTGCGATACGTGTCGATGATCGGCAGACCTGCGCCGACGGTCGCTTCGTAGCGGATGCGGCGGCCACGCGCCGAAGCTTCGTCGAGCAGTCGTCGATAGGTGTCCCATGAGCCCGCAAGCGGCTTCTTGTTCGCGAGCACGACGTCAAAGCCCTGGGTCACCGCCGCGTGAAGCAGCCGATCGGTTTCGTCACTGGTGACGTCCACCACCACCGGCCGTGATACCGCGTGGTCGGCCATCACGGTGAGCGCTTCATTCGCTGCCGCGGGCGTCCCGCCGAGGCTGGACAACAACGTGCCTTTATCCTTGGCTTTCGATAACGCCTTGAGCCGCGATCGTGACAGCCCTTTGGCGTCGAACAAGTACCCCGAGCGGTCGAGCAATCCGACAATGCGGACACCGTTCGAGGTTGACGCGGCGATCTGATCCGACAAGGCGCGCCCGACCCGCCCGTACCCGAGCAGCACCACATCGGTCTGCGGTTTCGCCGCCGGCCGGCCGCCCCCGATTTTCGAGAGCTGAAACGCGGCATGGACGCGGCGCGCCGCTTCGCCCGCATCGGCGGCGGCGACGACGAAGGAAATGTTCCGTTCCGATGATCCCTGCGCGATCGCCACGACGTTGATGCCGCCGGCTTCGAGCGCCGCAAACACCCGCGCCGAGATGCCCGGCGTCCCCACCATGCCGTCACCGACCACGGCGATCACGGCCAGCGGCGCACGCACGGTGACACCGTCGATGAGTCCGTGCTCGAGTTCATGGCGGAACGCCTTCCTCACCGAGGCGACGGCAGCATCGGCGTCGGTCTCGGGAACGGTGAAACCAATCGAGCTTTCCGACGACGCCTGGAAAATTGTCGAGATCGAGACGGCGGCGCCATCGACGGCGGCAAAGGTGCGCGCCGCAATCCCGTGGACGCCGGCCATCCCTTTGCCGGCGACGGTCACCACGGCTTGGGAAGCGAGCATGGCCAATGCCTTGACCGGATATCCCTTCAGGGATTGCCGCGCCGAGATCTCGGTGCCAGGGAGCGCCGGATCGACGAACGAGCGGATCCGCAAGGTGATGCGCGTGCCACTGACCGGAATCAACGCGCGCGGGTGCAGCACCTTCGCGCCATAGTGGGCGACTTCGGCCGCTTCCCGGTGATGCAGATGTGGAATGACTCGGGTATCCGTGACCAGCCGGGGATCGGCGGTGAGGATGCCCGGCACATCCTTCCAGAACACGACGGTCTTCGCGGAGAGCGAGCGTGCCAGAAGCGTCGCCGTGAGGTCCGTGCCGCCCCGGCCGAGCGTGGTCACGCTGCCGTCGACCGCGCGGCCGATGAAGCCCGGCACCACCGGCACCATCGTCGCTTTAAGAAGCGGCATCAAGCTGCGCCGCGCCCTGCGTGCGGTCGCCTCGAGGTCGGGCGCCGCGTTGCCATAGGTGCGATCGGTCACGATCAACTCGAGTGCATCGACGAACTGCGCGCGCGTGCCAATGGCCGCAGCCAGCAGCGCGCTCGAGACGCGCTCGCCTCTCGAGATCAGCACGTCCTGCGCGCGTGGCTCGAGGTGGCCGAGCACGGCCAGTGCCTTGCACAGCTCGCCATACTCGCCGGCGGCGGCGTCGATGGTGTCGAGCAGCCGCTCACGGTCGTGCCCTTTAGCAACGGCACGGGCGATGCCCTGGTGCCTGACGCGGAACGCCTCGGCCGCAGCCGCACCCGCCGCCGGATCGCCCGCGACCGAGCGCTGCGCGCCGGTCAGCAATCCATCGGTGACGCCTGCCAGCGCCGACGCCACGACAACCAGTGATCCCCGATGCGCGGCGATCTGGTCGGCTGCCCGCCGCACACCCTGCTCGTCGGCCAGCGAAGCGCCACCAAACTTCCAGACTTCAAGCCCTGCCTTCACAACCCCTCCATCGTCGGCTCGCGATTTCCGGGATACCGCGTTCGAAAATAAAAAGGGCCATCACCCTTGCGGATGATGGCCCTGGTCCTGACTCTCGTGAACTCAGATCATCCGCAGCACGCCCCGCCCGTGGTAATCACGGTAATCGTGGTCATCGACGTCGTGCGGGTGATGAGAGTGCGGCTCACGGAAGCCGTTACCGTATCACGATTCAACGTGTGCAACGCGCATGGTATCGATACGCAGAATGGTTGCTATCATGACGCTGCTCGCCCGCTGCCGTTCACCGTTCAGGAGACCCGAATGCGCCTTACGAGACTCGTTCTGCTCGCCGCCGCCCTATCCGCAGGTTCCATTCCGTTAGCCGCTCAACAGGAAACCGCCACCATCGTCGGCGGCGTGCTGGATGCGCAGAAAAGCGCGATCCCGGGCGCGACGATCACGGCGCGCAACGTCGCCACGGGGCTGACCCGCACCGGTGTAACCGACAGCGATGGCCGCTACCGCATCGCGGCGATTCCGCCCGGCACCTACGAGATCTCGGCGGCCTTACAGGGATTTGCGACCGCGATCCGGCAGGGCGTGACGCTGACCGTCGGCGCCGAGGCGGTCATCAATTTCGAGTTGAACGTCGCGGGCGTGAACGAAGCCGTCACCGTCGTGATCGACGCGCCGATCGTCGAAACGACGACGGCGGCGGTGCAGAGCACGATTCGCCGCGAGCAGATCGATCTGCTGCCGCTGGCCGGCCGGGACTACACCGGGCTGCTGCGGCTGGTGCCTGGCGCGGCCGCGAACAACTCGACATACGGATTCGCCGGTTCACGCGGCCGTTCGAATACCTGGAGCATCGACGGCGTCGACAACAGCGACGAGATCTCCGGATTCGCGCATCAGAGCCCGGCACTCGACTCGGTTCAGGAAATTCAGGTCCTGGTCAACGGCTTCAAGGCTGAATTCGGCCAGGCCTCGGGCGGCGTCGTCAACGTCATCACGCGGTCGGGCACCAATCAGCTGCACGGCACCGGCCTGTTCCTGTTTCAGGATGAGGCGCTGCGGGCGCGCAGCCCGTACGCGGATCGCTCGCAGCCGGAAGATCTGTTCCAGCGCCTGCAGTACGGCGCCACCGTCGGCGGACCGCTGGTGAAGGACAAGGTGCATTATTTCGCCACTTACGAGCGCGAAGATCAGGATCGCACCTCGGTCACCACCGTCACGCTGCCGCCGTCGACCGCGAACTTCTCACCGGCAACGCGCCAGTTCCTCAATATGGCCGGCGTCGATCTAGCGTTGTTCGGCGCGGGCGGCCGTCAACGCCTGGTCCGCCCCGAGTACATCGACTGGCACAAGGCGACCGGACGTGTCGATTACCAGCGCAGCGCGACGCAGTACGCGACGCTGCGCTACATGCTCGATTCGAAGGACGAGCCGTCCGGCATCGGCGGCACGCTGCACGATTTCGCCGGCAGCCGCACCTATCTCCGTACCAACTACGGGAACCTCAATCACAAGTGGATCGTTGCCGGCAACAAGTTGAACGAGGCCTACGTGCAGTACGGCAACCATCACGAGGAGATCAACGCGATCTTCACGACCTTCCCGACGGTGCAGATCTCCGGCGGCCCCAACATCGGCTCGTCGACGAACAACAACCCGGTCAACAATCACGTGGTCGCCTTCAACAACAACTTCACGTGGACGCTGCCCAACACGCGCACCGGCGAGCATGCGCTGAAGATGGGCGCCCAGGTGAAAGTGCTGCGTTCCGACAGCCTGTTCGACTCGAACTTCCGCGGCACTTACACCTTCCCCAGCATCGACGCCTTCATTGCCGGGACGCCGTCACGATTCACGCAGAACCGCGGTGACAGCAGCCTCAAGCGGCCCAACGAACAGTACGGGTTGTTCGCGCAGGACGACTGGCGTCCGGCGCCGAACCTGACCCTGAACCTCGGCGTGCGATACGACTACGAGACGGCGAAAACGCTGGCGCTGATCAACGTCACCGGCGAGCCGGGACCCGGCATCAGCCGCGACAAGAACAACCTGGCGCCCCGCGTCGGCTTCGCGTGGTCGCCGAACGGCGACACCACGCAGGTCATTTACGGCGGCACCGGTTTGTATTACGACCAGGTGATTCTCAACGTCATCGGCAACGCGCGGTTCACGCCGCCCAAGGTCATCGGCGTGCAGATCGACAATCCCTCGTTTCCGAACCCGACCGCGGGCCTGCTGTCCGTGCCGACGCCGAGCGTGTCGATCATCGATCCCGATCTGGTGACGCCGCGCAACTGGAATTCGCAGGTCGGCTACCGCCGCGAGCTGATGCGCAACCTCGGTCTCGACGTCGCCTTCGTCTACAACCGGGGCTACGACCACATCGGCATCATCAACGCGAACGCCGGCGAACCCGGCACCGCGTCCTCAACGGGTGCCAACCCGCGGCGGCCCGATCCGAACTTCGTCGGCAAGAGCTTGTATACCAACTACGGCGAGATTCGCTACAAGGGCCTGTTGGTGGAAGTCAAAAAGCGCCTCAGCCACAACGTGCAAGGCGGTGTCGCTTACACGCTGTCGAAAACAGAAAACAACGCCTTCAACTTCACCAGCAGCGTGCAGGTGCCGTCACAACCGGATTTGAGCTGGGGGCCGGACACCGAGGATCGGCGTCATCGCGTCGAGGGACACCTCGAAGTGAATCTCCCTTGGGACATTCAATTCGGCACCATTGTCGATTTCCGGACCGAAGCGCCGCTCGACGTCATCGCAAACGGCCGCGACCTGAATGGCGACGGCATCACCGGTGATTGGGTCAACGAGTCGTTGTGCCTGCCGAGAACCGGCGTCGTCGCGTGCCCGGGCTTCGGCTACTCGCGCAACAGCGTCCGCGAGCTGTCGACCGAAGACGCCAATCGGCTGCGCGCACTGCTCGGCCAGACGCCGATCGCCGAATTTGCGAACAACCCGAAGTTCTTCAATATGGACGCGACGATCCAGAAGCGGTTCGCCATGGGCGCACAGGGCGTGCGCATCACGCTCGAGGCGTTCAACATGTGGAACATCCCACAGCGCACGGCGCCCAACGCGCAGATCCTGAACGCGTTGTTCGGCACGTATACGGCGGTGACGCTGCCGCGCTCGCTGCAGTTGACGCTGCAGTACGACTTCTAAGGAATGGACGAGGCACGTCGATCGATTCGACGTGCCTCCCGCCGCTAGCGCTTCTTCGCGGCGCGCCCGCCGGTCTTGCGCTTGCGCGCCGTTTTACGTTTCGGCACCTTCGCGCCCTTCGATCGCGCTTCGCTCAAGCCGATCGCGATCGCCTGCTTGCGACTCCGCACTGTCTGTCCGGATCCGCTTTTGAGCGTGCCCTTCTTGCGTCGCCGCATCGCGGATTTCACGTTCTTCTGCGCCGACTTCCCATACTTGGCCATTGGCATTCCTCCAGCGAGAGTTCCAGCGCGACGGCATGCAAGGCTCCAGCCATCAGCGGCCGAGTGCTATAGTCGCCAGCCATCACGGAGATCGAAATGAAGCGCTGGATGCTGATTGTCCTGGTCGTGACCATCCCTGCGTTTGGCGGGCAGGCGGTCGCGCCCGCTGACCAGTTCTTTGATTCGAACGGCGTTCGCATCAGGTTTGTCGAGCAAGGCAGCGGTCCGGCGGTCGTCCTGATGCACGGCTATACCGGCACTCTCGATCGCCATTTCATCGCCAACGGGGTCTTCGCCAGTCTGGCCGCCGACCATCGCGTCATCGCGATGGATCTGCGCGGCCACGGCAAGAGCGGCAAGCCGCACGAACCTGGCGCCTATGGCCAGACCATGGCCGGGGACGTGGTGCGGCTGCTGGATCATTTGAAAATCGCGCGCGCAAACGTGGTCGGCTATTCGCTCGGCGCCATGATCGCGGCGCGGCTCGTCTCGCTACATCCCGATCGCCTGAGCAGCGCGGTGTTCGTCGCGCAGTTGCCGATGCGCGAGATTACGCCGTTCTTCGAGGCATTCGCCACCGAGTCAGTGAAGGAGCTCGAAGGCGACGTGCCCTTCAAGTCGCTGGCGGTCGCCTTGCAGCCACCAGGCGCGACGCCGCCGAGCGACGACGACATCAGAAAAGCCGTGGCTCCGCTCGTGGCGGCAAACGACGTCAAGGCGCTGGCGGCACTGTGGCGTGGCTACCGCACACTCCTCACACCCGACGATGCCTTGCGGACCGCTACCGTACCAATGCTCGTCATCGTCGGCAGCGAGGACACGGCCGCTGCGGGTGTTCCGGACCTGGTCAAGGCACATCCGCACATCCGGACGGTGGTGGTCCCTGGGGCGCAGCACGGCGGCGAGCAAGGGGTGATGCGGCGGCCGGAGTTCATGGCGACGCTGCGCCCGTTCCTCGCAGCGGCTCGATAACCGGCTCGGCGACCGCGCATCCACGCAGGCCGCGCAGCCGCCGCCTAGCGGCAGCGGACGGCGTTATCGATGCGGTCGAGAATCACGTTGGCGCGGGTGTCGTGAAGGATCAGGTCGGTGTCGAGAAACCTGTAGAACACATCCTCCGGCAATCGCGGCAGGATGTTGAGCATGGCCGCGGGTACCGTTGATACCGTTCGATCCTTCGGGTACTCGCTGTTTACCGGATATTGAAATTCGCCCGGGTTGTCGTCGTCGATCTGCGCGCAGGTGCCCTCAGTGGTGACCGGCGCGAGCAACTGGCGGAAGGCGCGCCGGATGTCCTGCGTGAAGATGTCCCCGCGCCCCGCGCCGGCGCGCGCCGCGCGAATCCGTTCGGCCAGTGCCTGTTCCGCTCTGCGGATGTCGTGCGGATCCTCCGTAACGACGAGCGGCGGCAGCCCTTCTTCGAGGGTGGTCCGCAACCGCGCGTATGCGTCCATGCGACTCGTGAAATCGCCGACCAGCGCGCCGGTCACTTCCACGGTCAGATCGATGGTCGGAAGGCCCGGGGCCGGGACCTGGGCCCGCAAACGATCGGCCGTCAGCACGGCCAGCAGGATGATCAGCAGCCGCATCGTCATACCTGATGATGGCACCGATCGCGCCAGGAGTGGCGGCTGAACGCGCGCCGACCGCTGCCCTACTGGATGAGCGGCGGCGGCGGCGCGTCCTGAATCTTGTAGTCGCCCGGCACCCGGAATCGCTCGGCGGGCGGCTCGGCTCGTTGGATGTTGGTGAGGCGGTACGTCGTTTCACCAAAGCGCGGATCCGACAGCGTCGACAAGATCGTGACGCGGAGCTCCGGCGAGAACCACCGTTCGCTGACGATCTCGATCGCCTGTTGATTGCCAATCGCGCCTGCGGGCACGCTCGATGTGACGCGAGTGCCCTCGACGATCAGACCGTCGATGACCTGGGTACCCAGGGACACGCTGCGCGGAGCGGGCACCTGGATTGCGGGTCCGAGTACGACCGGTGCATGCTCACGATCGAGCACCCCCACACGCACATGTCTCGAGCGCGTCGCGACCTTGCGTTCTGTATCCAGCGAGTAAAAGACACCGTTTGCCGGATCGCTAATCGTGACAATCTGCAGGCTGGGCGCGGGCACGAACGGCCCGAGGGCAGCCAACTGCTGTTCGCGGCGGACCCGACCCGTCCCATCACGGGCCACGGTGCTGGTCGACTCGTTTTCGATGCGATTGCCATCCGACAGCAGCTGAACGACCGTGGTGACGATCGTCGCCGAATACGGCGCGCCCACGATGGGCTCACCGATTTCGAGCGGCTCCGCCATCACCACCTCGAACATGCCGGGGAAGGGTGCGCGCGTGATCTGCCCCTGCGGCTCGGTCATGATCACGACATCGGCGGGCCGCCCCCATTGAGGCGCCTGCGCGTGGCTCACGCTCGTAGAACCAAACATCATCACCACCACTGGAACGAGGATTTGACGTTTCATCGCTGATACTTCACTCCTGTTGGATTGGCAGGATCGGAAAGCGGCCGCACCGGACGGATGCGCCGGGCCACGCCGTCTTCACCGACCAGCACTTCGACGGTGACGGTGTCGTCCTGATCGGGCCCGACACGCATCCCGAGCGTGGCCAGCACGCTCGCGCGCATCCGGACGCGCACCACGGTCATCGCGGTCGGCTCCAGCGCTGCGTCGGCGACGAGCAGGATCCCTTCGCCAGGTCCACCGCCGGCGCCACCCTGGAGATTCACTGCGTGGGCGGGTTCGGATTTCGTCGGACGCGCGCTCTGCGGCAAAGCGAGCGACAGCACCATCGCGGCGACCGCGGCCGCCGTCGCCGCGAACCACCAGGCGCCCCGCCACGCTGACGCGTCTGACAGGGGGCTCGATTGGCGTCGTCGCCAGGTGTCGTCCCACATCTGCATGACGACGACCTGTAGACGCGCCGGCGGTTCGACCCGCGCGTCTTCAGCGGCCATCGCCTCGAGTAATCGATCGACGTGGTGCAGTGACGGATCCCCGTGGTCAGTGTTCATGCCAGACACCGGCTCACCGCGGTCGCGACGGATGTCGCGCGACGCGGCTTCTGAAATTGTTGCGCCATGATTTTCTTCGCACGATGCAATCGCGAACGAACGGTTCCGACCGGCGCATTGACGATGGCGGCAGCGTCCGCGTACGACACTTCGTGAAGCTCGCAGAGAATAACGACCTCGCGGTACCGGGACGGCAGCGCCGCAATGACCTGCCGCAGTTTCGCAAGCGCCTGTGCGTGCGCCAGGACGGACCCGGGATCGTCGTGACTCGCCGGCTCGCCGCTGACGTTGGCCGAATCGAGATCGACGAATCGACGCTCTTTGCGCAACCGCTCCCTCGTCACGTTGCGGACGACGCCGTACAAATACGTCGAGAGCCGCGCGCGTTGCGGTTCATATCGCGAAAGGTCGCGCATCAAGACCGCGAATGTTTCCTGACTGGCGTCTTCCGCGATCGACGCCGACCCGCTCATCGTCCGTGCAAATCGAAACACGACCTGGTGATAACGACGGTAAATCTCGGCGAACGCGTCTCGATCCCCGTCGCGCGCCCACTGAAGGAGCTCCACGTCCGAAGCGTCGAAGTCGCCGCTCGCCATCTGTAGGTGATTGGCATGAGTCAGCAAAAGGTTCCCCCGGCAGGCGCGGCTGGGCGGCGATGGTTCAGACGCACGCGCGCCGTTCGC
>DASPNQ010000148.1:0-8813 GCA_035626435.1 Vicinamibacterales bacterium | reverse complement strand
AGCGGCTGCTGGAGCGACGTGTGCCATGCCTCTCGCTCCACTTTACTTCGGTCGCAGGCGCGGCGAATCCGATCCCGGATCAGCGCGCCAGGAGAAATGACGTGACGGCGTCCTGAAATTCTTTCGGCGACGTCAGGTTGAGCAGATGTCCGCCGTTGGCGATGCGGACAATGCGGGCGCCGGGGATGCGCTTAGCGAGCTGCTCCGCAGGTTCCTGCTGAAATTCATCCTTGTCGCCGATCAACACCAGCGTCGGCGTCTTGATTGATTCGAGGCGGCCCATCGCCGGTTGCGACGGCCCGCGCATCAGCGAGCGATCGATCGTCCACATCCGGTCGTTCTTCGTCACCATCTCGCGCACGAGCGCCTGAGACGCCGGCGGCACGGCGAACACCGACGTGGCCAGCAGCACCTCACTGAGCTTCGTGTAATCGCGTGCCTGCAGCGCGGCGATCATGTCTTTCACGAACGGCGGCGCCTGCGCCGGCACGTAGCCGCTTGGCGCCGGACCGGCAACGATGAGGCGCTCGACGCGCTCGGGGACCTCGAGCGCCGCGTCGATCGCGACCGTCGAACCCGCTGATAGTCCAAGCAGCGTCGCCTTCGCGATTTTCAACTCGTCGAGGACGCTGATCAGATCCGCCAGGTGGCTGAATGGAGCCGTCGCGGTGTCCGATTCGCCGTGCGCGCGAAGATCGTAGCGAACCACGGTACGGGTGCCGGACAGCCACTGCGCTTCGCGATCCCACATGCGCCGATCGAGATTCGATCCCGTCAGCAGCACCACCACGGGACCGGCGCCGCGGACGTCGTAGGCAATACCGGTGGCGGTCTTGCCGCTGCGGATGGATTGCGCAGACGCAGAGGACGTGACCGCCACGATCATGGCGATGACGGCGAAGCAGGCGGGTTTCATCGTTACCGGATCATATGGCGAACGGCATAAAGATGCTGCTGGCCCCGAATGATCAGGATGCCATCGGAAATCGCAGGCGTGGCCATCAGCGCTTCGCCCATCCGATTGGTCGCGACGAGCTCGTAGGTGCGTCCCGCCTTGATGACGTGCACGTCGCCATCCTCGCTCGACAAGTAGATGTGGGCGCGGCCCGCTACCGGTGACGCGCTGAACGTGCTGTTGCTCGTGCCGATGCGATTGGCGTAGATCTGCGCGCCGCTCACCGCGTCGTAGACCGTCAACACGCCGTTATCATTGCAGACGTAGAGCAGGCCGTCGTAGACCAGCGGCGTCGGCGTGTAGGAGCTGCCGCGGCTCTTGTGCCACGCGATAGCGGCGCCTGGCTGTTGGCCGGACGTCACCGAAATGTCGCCGCTTGCGCCGGCTCGTACCGCGTAGAAATCTCGGCCACGCGGGTTGCCTCCGCTCAGGAAGAACAGCTCGCCGGCAATCACCGGCGACGGCACCTTGACCTGCGTGTCGTCACGTAATCGCCACAGTTCCCTGCCGGTTATCGGATCGTAACCGCGGTAATACTTCGAACCGCTCGTCACCAGGTCCGTCCGCGCCTTGCCTTCATGAACCGCCGGCGTGCTCCATGCCGGCAACTCGTCCCGATCGGCGCGCCAGGCACGAGTGCCGTCCTTGGCGTTGAAGGCGATGATGAACGAGTTCTGCTGGATGTCGCACTGGAGGATCACCAGATCGCGATAGATAATCGGCGACGTGGCGAAGCCCCAGGACAGATCCGGCTGACCAGCGTAGCCGGGATCGAGAATCCCGAGGTCCTGCTTCCAGAGCAGGGTGCCATGCATATCGTAGGCGTAGAGGCCTTCAGAGCCGAACGACGCAACGACGATGCGGCCGTCGGTGACCGGGGAGGCGTTGGCTTGCGTGGCTTTGATGTGGCGTTTGCGCTTCGGCACGCCTCGGTGCGCGGTGCGCGACCACACGACCCGGCCGGACTGTTTGTCCAGCGCCAGCACGCGCCACTCGTGGATCGACTCGTCGGTCGACGGCTGGGTGCCTTCGGCTTTCGCGTTGTAATTCGTGTTCGTCGCCGAGCTCAGCGCGGTCGTCACGAATATTCGATCGCCCCAGACCACCGGGCTCGAATGCCCGACGCCCGGCAACGCGGCTTTCCACAGCACGCCATCGCCCTTCACCGCATCCCAGGTCGTGGGCAGTGGATCACTGTCGGTGATTCCGGA
Source organism: Vicinamibacterales bacterium (assembly GCA_035626435.1). Classification (GTDB taxonomy): domain Bacteria; phylum Acidobacteriota; class Vicinamibacteria; order Vicinamibacterales; family UBA2999; genus 12-FULL-67-14b. Next base: position 6,647 of record DASPNQ010000148.1, on the reverse strand, counting down.
CCCGTTCGGGCCGCGAAAGCGCGGCCAATTCTGTGCTGCCGCCGGCCCAACGACGCTCAACCCCGCGCACGCGATGATGATTCTGATCGCCCACAGCTTCATCCTGATGCCTCCCGTTCATCAGACGTGGGAGCCGGTCAGGGAATCCCGATCGGAAGCCGATGTTCAACCGAGGGACTGCGGATGTTTGCGAAATTGAAGGCTCGAAAACTGCGAGAGCCGCCGATCGTGCCAAACGCTTGCCGTCTACAGGCCCTCGACCAGAACGAACTGCACCGTCGCGGCACCGTCGCGAGCCTTGCGCGCAGCCTGATATTCGACGGAGTTGTAGAACTCGAGCGCCCGTTCGTAACTTGGAAACTCCACGATCACCACTCGGCCGCGTGCGGCGTTGCCTTCCAGCGTGGTACTGCGCCCGCCGCGGGCGATGAACCGGCCGCCGAACTTTTCGATAGCGGCCGGCGACAGCTTCATGTACTCGGCATACTGCTGCGGATTGGTCACGTCGATCTCACCGAGGACGTAGGCTTTCTTTGGCGCCTGCGCGCCGATCGAGAGCGTGGCGGCGGCGACGATCGTTGCGGCGATGAGCGGACGAATCATCGGGTGTCTCCTATGGAATGAAGAGATTGCCATATACGAGCCTGCCCAGGATCGGGACGTATTGATCCCACGTACCGACCGGTGCGTCCGAAAGTGTTAACCCGAACCAGGGCTCGCGCACTGCGAATATCAGCATCAGCGCCGTGGACACGGCCGCGACGACGGCGATGGCCAGCTGCGGCCGCCGCCCTCTGACGATCCACGGCAGTGTCCACACCGCGAACACCGGAGACAGATAGACGGCGTGACGAAAGCCGACCGCCGCACCGCCAAAGTTGTTCGTGGTGAGCAGCGACGCCCCGAGGCTCAGCGCCACGCTCGTCAACAACACCATCTGCACGCGTCCGGCGCGGGCTTGCCACCAGCGCCAACCGATCACCGACGTCGCCACCCCCAGCGCGCACAGCGGCGCGAAGACGAAGAAGCCTTTGCCGGCAAACAACGAATGCCACGCGTACGCGGCAAACGCGCCAATCGAGTGGTACTTGATCGATCCGGTGAGCGTGGCTTCCTCGAATCCGGAGCCTTCGAAACGGAACATCTCGGTGTGGAAGCCGGCCGGCACGACGTCGCCGGTGATCGGGATATTGAGGAGCGCATGCGCGACCAGCGGCGCGGCCAGGCCGGCAGCAAACAATACCCGCGCCCGCGCATCGAGATCGTGGCGCAGCAGCAGGTAAATGGCGGTGACTGGCACGAAGGAAATCAGCGGAAGTATTTCGATGGCCGTCAGGAAACCAAGTGCCGAGCCGATCGCCATCGAACGAGCCGGCGTCGCGCCCTGCCACTCGACCTTCAGCAGCAGCCAGATCAGAAGCGCGACCAGCAATCCCGAAATGCCGTGATTGTTGGCGACAACGCCGTACGGCAGCAGCCAGGTGCCGAGCGGTAACAGCACGGCCAGCGCGTCACGCCTCGCCCCGCTCACACCCGCCATCGTCAAGATCGCGGCGAACACGAGGACCGTCAGCGCCAGCGCCACGCCATTGGTCAGCAGCGTGAACGCATAAGTCATGACGAAGCGGCCGCGATTGTGAAACCGGGCGCCGGACAGATGCAGCAGCCAATAGACCGGTGCTTCAAGCGTCGACAACAACGGCGGCTGATGCGAGTAGTAATGGCCGTTGCGATGCACCTTGTCGATGGTGTTGATGAACGACGAGTCGTCCAGCCGGTAGGTGCCGCGCTCGACGAGCGACTCGATGGTGCCGAGCCGCGACTGTGACGCCAGCGGATCGGTCTTGGTGAAGACGGCGACGAAGCAGAGCGTGACGAGGAGCAGCCGTCGCATCAACGCCCACCAGCATCCCGGGTATGCGGCCGGGTGGCGCAAGCCACCCGGCGCGCGCCCGCTAGCAGCTGAAGAATCGGATGGTCAGCGGCGGTTGGCCGCCCATCCCGGATTGCACCGTGACGCTGCTGCCGCCGTCGGTGACGATCAAGATGACGTTGAGCGGCACTTCGACGCCGGCCGCCGTCGTGCCGGGGCCACCGCATGCCTGCGTGAACGTGAAATGCGGATCGGTGCTGCGATAGTCGTGCGTGATGGTGCCGCCGTACTGATAGCTGACCGCCCAGGTGTAGATCGCGCTGGCGGAGAAGCCGCCGGCCACTGTCAACGTGCATGGCGTCGCCGCCGATCTGATCAGACAGGTTGTCGTCGCGGCGCCGGGCGCGTTGTTGGGATCGATCAGGGTGAACGCCGCGACGTTGCCGGCGGCCTGGTTGATCTCGAGGAGCGTCGAATTGTTGGGCCAGCGCACGCGGATATAGCTCGTTCTCGCACTGCCGAAATTGGGTCGGACCGTGTAGGTCAGCGTGGTCGTGCCGGTCCCGGTGGTGCCGCTGTCCAACGTGACGGACGGATCGAGGCTCTCGACCCCGAAGTTGCAATCGCCAGAGGTACGGGTGATCGTCGCCGTGAACGTGCCGCCGCTGGCCGGAACCGTCTGAGTCCGCGGCGAGACGGTGAAGATGCAGGGCGGGACAAAACACGTCGGCGGCACGCCGCCGCCGTCGACCTGCGTGAACACCCTCTGCACAGCGGTGGTGTGGTCGCAATGGTTGACGCGATAGCGCAGGTACTCCTGCGTCCAGATCACGCCGCCTTCGGCGTCGACCGTTGACTGGCTGGCGCCGCGGCCGAATTGCTGATACCGAGTTTCGAGCTGGCGCCGGAAGTCAAAGGCCTCGTTGCGCGGGGGGAAGGCGATCAAGCCATCGGCGGCGGCGCCGCAGACCTGGCCCGGCGCCTCGCCGTTGATCTGCGCGAGGACGCGTTGCGTCGCGCTGCCGTGGTCGCAGCCGTTGACGCGGTAGCGCATGTACTCCTGGGTCCACACCACTTCGCCTTCACGGTCGACGAACGTCGGCGTCGGGCCCCGGCCGAGCGAGGTCTGGTATTTGACTTCGAGCTGGTTGCGGAAATCGAACGAGTCGTTGCGTCCTGGAAAGGCCACGTCGAACGCGCCGGAGACTCCGCCTGGCGCGACGGAGGTGTCGCCTAACAGCGATGACGGCGCGGCGGCCGACGGCCCGGTTGGCGTCGCGATCGCGGACCGTTCTGGGTTGCGGGAACAACCGGCGATCGCGAGAAGCGTGCACAGCACAATCGTCACGTGACGCGGCATCGGGACTCTCCTGATCGAATAAGAGTTCGCACTCAAAAAGGCGCGTCCATCACGCGTGAGCGGCGATGGACGGGATGTCGACGGGGATTGTACCCTAGTTGTCTCGACCGTTTGCGCGCGCAGAAGGAGCCACGATGAGACTTGAGCCCGTATCGTTGGAGCACGTCGAGCCCCGCATTCGTGCCGTGCTCGACGCCCAGGCCGCGCGGTGGGGCGCACCGCTGATCAATCACTTGCTGTACGCCCGCGTGCCGGCGATCTTTCACGCGGTTCGCGCGATGTGGGGCGGCATCGGCGCCGCGGGGCAGATCGAGGAGGCTTTGCAGGCGCTGGTCAACCGGCGCGTCGCATCGCTCAATGGCTGCGAGTTTTGACAGGACATCAACGCTGCGGTCGGCAGCGGACTGGGTGTGCCGGATGCGAAGCTCGATGCGCTGGCGTCGTATCGCGACAACCCGCTCTTTACCGCGCGTGAGCGCCTCGCCCTCGAATACGCCGACGCGATGACCGTCACCGGACACGACGTCTCCGACGAGCTGTTCGCTCGACTCCGGCAGGAGTTCCCGGACGAGCAATTGATCGTGCTGACCGAAGTGATCGCCTGGGAGAACGCCTCGTCGAAATTCAACCGCGCGATGCGTGTGCCATCGCAGCGGTTGTGGAAGCGCGCGCCGAAGTAGCGGGTCGCCGTCAGTCTTCATCGCCGTCGTGACGGCGGCCGCGGCAGCCGACGATCGCGGTCGTAGGGGGGATCCTCGTGCGGCGGCAATGGTTCGTCGGGGTAATCCCTCCGGCAGGATTCGCGGAAGTGATCGTTCGCGTAATACTTCATGTAGAGGTCGTCGCCATCGCCCGCCGTGCACAGGCTGATGTGCGTCGTGAAGCCGATCTCGTCGACCGCCGGCTCCTCGACGCGCAGGGTCTCGTGATACAGCTTGGTATAGAGCTCGCGATCGCTGAGGTGATCGGTGCACGACAGGAACGCGTGCAATCGCGCCAGGCCATGGATGATGCCCCACAGCTTGGTGTGCAGCGCCTCGTCGGTGAGCGATTCAGGAGCGGGAATCTCGATCCCCGCGTCGACCAGCATCTGGAAGTGGGTCGTGGTCGGACCCTCCATGAACAGGTCCATCTTGCGCGCGTAATCCCGATACGCCTCGTCAAATTGCGCGCGTGTAACGCCGCCGATCAGGTCTGGTTTCTTCTTTTTCATGGCGTGACTCGTAGCACGCGCAATGCCGCCTGGATTTCCTCGTAAATCCGCGCGACCGCGGCATCGCCGCCGCAGAAATTGATCGCGTGATGACGATGGGAGGGTGAAGAATCTGCGAACTCACACTGCCGACGGACGCCCCGGCCAGGCTACGCCTTCACGCGTCGAGATAGCCGATGACCGGCATCAAGGCGGGCACCCGTGTTCGCCGATCGGCATGGAGAGCGAGGGCGCCGCTTCGGGCTCAGACTGAATATGTTGGCCGCAGTGGACAGCCGTCCGAAACAAAAGGGAACTAACCCGTAGACTGGAGACGTATAAGCAGTAGAACGTCTACACATATGACCCTGACTACGAACGCTCGTTTGGCGGGGGCGGCTTTCATCGCCTACCTCGCGGCCGGAATCGGCAGTATGGCCGTGGCCCCTAATTCAGGCCTGATAGCTGTTGCCAACATCGCGCAGTCGTTCTGCGCGCTGGTTCTCGGCGTCACGCTGTGGGCCATTACGCGCGATGTCGATCGTGACCTGGCAACCTTCGCAATGCTATGCCGCGTGATCGAGGCGGTTCCGGGGCAGGGCGAGATCTACTTTGCGGTGGGCAACACGATCTTCTGTTGGCTGCTGCTGAAGGGGTTGATCATACCGTCGCTGCTCGCCTGGATCGGGTTCGCCTCGTCGTTCGCACTTTCGGGCCTTTTGATCGCGCAAGCCGGCGGGTTGCTCGGCGGGCGCATGAATTGGTCGTCACCGGTGACATGGATGGTCTGGCTGCCGGTGCTCATCTTCGAGCTCGGGGCTGCCGCCGTGCTGCTGAGCGGACGCATTCGCGCGCCGCAATTGCGAGCTGGTGAGATGTCATAGCCTTGCCAACCACATAGATCGCGCGGATCGCCACGCACCGGGGCGCGGGACGCCCAATTCACAGTTGTGGTCACCATCGCCTCGCAAGCTACGGCGAAGACCCGAGGAGGTCCGCCTTCGCCCGTTGGTGTGTTCGCCGATGCGACCGGCGGAGCCGGCCTAGCGGTAGCTCACGCGCGGCGTGAGCGAAGGGTTGCTTTATTCATCGACCCGAGGAGGTGCGCCTTCGCAGCTTCGCTGCTTCGGCGAGACAGCCTTCGCCTGTAAGTGTGAGCGAAGGGTTGATTTAGTGATCAACCCGAGGAGGTCCGCCTTCGCAGCTTCGCTGCTTCGGCGAGACAGACTTCGCGTATGGGTTACTCGCTTTTGAAGGCGTAGCCGGCCTAGACGAAGCTCGCCGCAGGCGAGCGAAGTCTGGCTCCTCGGGCTGGACTCGAACCAGCAACCCTCCGGTTAACAGCCGGATGCTCTGCCATTGAGCTACCGAGGAATCTAGGCAGGACTTCTCGCGGAGAGAAGAACTCCAATCGTACGACAAACCCGGTTTCTTTCGCAAATCGTTCGACAACGGTTAGCGGTGGCCGGCGTCGACGTGCCCAATGCCGTTCTACATGCGTGACGGCTGGCTTTCGTTAGCGTCCGAGCTATCGAGGTCGGACCTGAATTGCCGATGTGAACCGTTCTTGATGCAGCGTCTATTGAAATGTGTGCGGTGCGCAGGCATTCGGCGTAGGCCGCTTGGCCCATCGGCCCATGAACCCATTAGCCCATGAGCCCGTTGCCCGTTTGCCCTTGGCCGCTTGGCCCCTTGGCCCGTTGGCCCCTTAGCCCATCGGCCCGTTGGCCTTTTGGCCCATTGGCCCGAAGTCCGATTCAGTTCGGCAAGACTGCCGCGTTGAAGCCGCTAACGAAGTCGATGAAACATACGTTCGAGTAACAAACGCCGGCGCGTCGGGCTTGCCAGCTTCATCGCGTACTAAGGCATCAGGGGAGGGGCTGACAACGTGCGGGAGTAGCGAATGTCTGCCAGATCACGGGCGCCCTTGCCGTTGATAAGCGTCGGTCTTTGTCCCGCCGGTCGAATGCGCGCAATCGCCGCCTGATAGGCTTGCTCACGCGCGTCGAAGGCGGCGCGATCGCGGTACTCCGTGATCAGCATCACATCCCATTCGTGGTGGTCGCTCTCATCGACGAGTATTCGATACGACAGCACACTTCCAGCAGCCTTCATCTCCTCACGCGCAAGCGCCCAATTCGCTCGACAATAGGCAACGTAATTCTCGAGCTCTCCGGGTTTGGCTTTTACAAAATCAACGGCCCATACCGCATCCGATGGCC
>DASPNQ010000147.1:0-15781 GCA_035626435.1 Vicinamibacterales bacterium | reverse complement strand
CTTCTGGGATTTTTGCGATAACTACGTCGAAGCGGCGAAGTCGCGGCGCTACGGCGATTTTGGACAGGAAGCGGCCGCGTCGGCGTCGACGGCGATGCGGCTGGCGTTGTCGGTGCTGCAACGTCTGCTGGCGCCGTATCTGTCGTTCGTGTGTGAAGAAGTCTGGTCGTGGACGCACGAGGCCTCCATCCACCGCGCGCCCTGGCCCACCGCGGCCGAAATCCTCAACGTGTCCGGCACCGATCCATCCGCGAAGCAGGCGGCGATTCACGTGACCGAAGCGTTGAACGCGATCCGGAAGGGCAAGACGGATCGGAAAGTATCGGTGGGCACGCCGGTCCGGGAAGTGATCTACCAGACTGGCGACGAGGCGATCGCGTGCCTGCGGTTGATCGAGCGCGACCTCAAGGCCGCGTCGCGCAGCGACGCCATCGTGCTGAGGGCCGGCGAACCGCTGGTCGAGATCACGCTCAAGCCTGCGGAGGGCTGATCATGATCGAGGCGCTGCCGCCGGAGGCGTACCGCGATCTGGTCGTGACGGCACTTGCGGAAGACCGCGGTAACGGCGACGCCACCAGCGCCGCCACGATTCCGCATGGGATCCGGGCGAGAGGCGTGATCGTGGCGAAGTCACCACTGGTCGTCGCCGGAATCGACGTCGCCGCCGAAACGTTTCGACAGGTCGATTCGGCCTGCGTCTTCGAGATTCGCTGGGGCGATGGATCGCGCGTCGAGGCCGGCGAGATCGTCGCCACCGTCCGCGGTCTTGCGGCCTCGCTGCTCGCAGCCGAGCGCACCGCCCTCAACTTTCTCCAGCGTCTGTGCGGCGTCGCGACGCTGACGTCGCAATTCGTCGACGCGGCGCGCGGCCGCATCACGATTCTCGACACCCGCAAGACCACGCCCGGCTTTCGTGTGCTCGAGAAATATGCGGTGCGGTGCGGCGGCGGCACGAACCACCGTCATCGGCTCGACGACGGCATTCTGATCAAGGACAACCACAAGCGGCTGGCCGGCGGCGTCGGCAAGGCGGCCGCGAGCGCACTGCGTGAAGCGCGAGGTCTGCCGGTGGTGGTGGAAGTGGAAAACCTCGACGAGCTCGACGAGGTGCTGCAGACCGGCGTGCCGCGCATCCTGCTCGACAACTTCACGACCTACGATATTCGCGAGGCGGTGCGGCGGGTCAACGGCCGGGCGGAACTCGAGATCAGCGGCGGCGTCACGCTCGATCGGATTCCGGAGCTGGCCACGACCGGTGCCCAGTACGTATCGATCGGTGCGCTTACGCATTCGGCGCCCGCCGCCGATCTCAGCTTCGAGCTCGAGCCGGAGTGACACTTCCGCCGGAACTGGCGCGTCATCTGCCCACCCCGTCGCCGTTCGATGTCCACTGGATGGCGTCGACAACGTCGACCATGGATGCCGCCGGCCGGTTGGCGGGAGCGGGCGCGGCACACGCTACCGTGGTCGTTGCCGACGAACAGACCGCGGGCCGCGGACGTCGCGGCAACCGCTGGTCATCACCGCCAGGCGCGGGCCTTTACCTGTCGTTCATCGCGCGTCCGGCGGCGTCGCGTCTTTCGTTGCTGACGCTGGCGGCCGGCGTCGCGGTCCGCGATGCGATCGCGGCAGCGTCGGGGCTGGCCGTCGATTTGAAGTGGCCGAATGACGTGATTGCCGGTCGTCGCAAGCTCGCCGGTATTCTTGCGGAGGGCTTCGCCGTCGGAACGCCGGATCAGGCGGTGGTGATCGGCATTGGCGTCAATGTGCAGCCGGCGGCGTACCCACCGGAGGTCAGCCAACGCGCGACGTCGCTCGAACGTGAACTGGGCCGCAGCGTCGATCGTGGCGCGGTGTTCGCGGCCATCCTCGAGCGACTCAACGCCCGGATCGCGCAACTCGATGACAGTCCGGGTGATATCCTGCGAGCGTGGCGCGAGGCATCGCCGTCGGCGATCGGGACGCGCGTCGAGTGGGACAGCGGCCACGGGCTGACCGCCGGGATCGCGGACGACGGTGCCTTGTTGGTGGAGACCGCATCCGGCATCGAACGCTTCATCGCAGGCGAACTGGTTTGGCACTTTCGGTGAGCGCGGACGGGCCGGCACGCACAGGACACCATGCTCTTAGCGATTGACGTCGGCAACACCAATATCGTCATTGGCGTATTTCGCGGACAGACGCTGGTGCACAGCTGGCGGCTGACGACCATTCGCGAGCGGACCTCCGACGAGCTCGGCATCCTGCTCAGCAACCTCTGCGATCGCTACGAAGTACGCCGCTCCGACATCGAAGGCATTGTCGTCGCGTCGGTCGTGCCGCCGTTGACGAATACGCTGGTCACGATGGCGACCGAGTATTTCGGACGCGTGCCGTTGCTGTTCGAGCCGGCGGTGAACGCCGGCATCCCCGTGCTCATCGACAATCCGACGGAAGTCGGCGCCGACCGCGTCATCAACAGCATTGCGGCGCACGCGAAGTACGGCAAGGGGCTGCCGATCATCGTGATCGATTTCGGCACGGCGACAACGTTCGATGCGGTGTCTGCGAAAGGCGAGTATCTCGGGGGCATCATCTGTCCCGGTCCGCAGGTGTCCGCGGACGCGCTGGTGCAACGCACCGCGAAGCTGCCGCGCATCGACGTGCGCAAGCCGCCGCGTGTGATCGGCACCAACACGATTGCGGCGATGCAGTCAGGCTTGTTCTGGGGATACGTCGAGATGGTCGAGGGGCTGGTGCGGCGAATGACCGTGGAGCTGGGCGGCGCCGCCGTCGTCGTCGCCACCGGCGGCCTGGCCTCCATCGTCGCCACGGAATCGACGCTGATCGAGCACGTCGACGCGGAGCTGACGCTGCGAGGGCTTCGGCTGGTCTGGGAACGGGGCCACAGATTAAACACAGATTAGACACAGATTAGACATAGGTTAGACACAGATTAAGAACACGTGGTTGATGTTGAGTCCTATTGCCGAGAGCTCGAAGCGTACCTGTGCCGCAAGAACGATGGGCACTTGATCCGCATAACCGGTCCGGCCTTTGAACAAGTGCAGTCGTGGGCGCATCAAGGCGTGCCCTTGAAGATCGCCGAAGCGGGCATCGATCGGTATTTTGAGCGCTACTACCGCAAGGGTCCGCGGCGCCGGCCGGTGCGCATCGAGTTTTGCGAGGCCGACGTGCTCGATGCCTTCGACGACTGGCGGCGCGCAGTCGGCGTGACACGGATCGTCGAGGATTCGCCCGGCGGCCCGGCGGTCGAGGAACCGGCGCCGGTCAGTCCGCGGCGGCGTTCGCTCGCGGCCCAGATCGAAGCCGCCATCAACAGGCTGACGATATTGCGCGGGAGCACGCAGGCGGGTCCACGGCTCGACGCGGCGCTGGACAGTGCCGTTCGCGCGCTCGATGCGCTGCAGTCCGAGGCCGGCCGCGCCCGTGGCGACGCCCGTGACGCACTTCTGCAGCGGCTGGCCAAGATTGATGGCGAGCTCGTGCGGGCGTGTGCGGCAACGCTTGACGAATCGCAACGCCGCTCTTTCGAACAGCAGGCCGATCTGGAACTGTTGCCGTTCCGCGAACGGATGGCTGCCGAGGCCTACGCGGCATCGCGCCAGTCCGCGCTCGATCGTCTCGTGCGCGAGCACTTCGGGCTGCCAACCCTATGAGACGCGGGGATCGGGTCCGGTTGACGGTCGAACGGCCGGCCGCTGGCGGCCGGATGATCGCGCGGCACGACGGCGCGATCGTCTTCGTGTCGGGTGCGATCCCGGGCGAGGTCGTCGAGGCTGAGATCGAGAAGGTGCAGCGTGGCACGGTGTGGGCGGGCACCCGTGCCGTACTCGAGCCGTCGGCGGACCGCGTCGATGCACGTGAGGGCGCGTGCGGCGGGTCCGTCTATGCTCACGTCGCCTATCCGAGGCAGCAACAGCTGAAGGCGGCGATTGTCGCGGACGGCCTGCGGCGCATCGGCCGCGTGACGCTCGATGCGCCCGTCGACGTGGTTCCGTCGCCGGTGGACGGTTACCGGATGCGCGCGCGATTGCACGTGCGCGGCGATCGTATCGGCTTCTTTCGCGAAGGCAGCCATTCGATTTGCGATGCCGCCGCGACGCGCCAGTTGCGCGACGACACGATCGAGGTGATTCGCCGCCTCGAAGAGCGCCTCGCGCCGGCCGGCGCCGTTAGCGACATCGAGCTCGCCGAGAATATCGTCGCGTCGGAACGTGCCATTCACTTGGAGCTCATGCCCGGCGCGGACGTGTCGAGGCTGGCGTCGCTGGCCGCGGTCGACGGCGTCAACGGCGCGTCCTGCTCGCACGTCAACAATGCGCGAACGATCGAGCTCTTCGGATCGACATTGGTCGCCGATCAGATTCGCGGCGCGACGCTGTCCCGTCATGTCCGCGCCTTCTTTCAGGGCAATCGATACCTGCTGGCGCCGTTTGTCGATTGGGTGCTCGAACAGGTTGCCGGCGGGCCACTCGTGGACCTGTATGCGGGTGTCGGGCTGTTCAGCCTGACTGCCGCGGGTGCCGGCGCAACGTCGGTCACGGCCGTCGAAGGCGATGAGTTTGCGGCGCGTGACCTGCAGCGCAATGCCGACGGGCGCATCACGGTGCTCAAGATGCCGGTCGAGGAATACCGGCCAAGAACAGGCGATCCGATTGCCACGGTGATTGTCGATCCGCCGCGGACCGGGATGTCAAAGGATGCGCTGGCCCGTGCGATTGCGCTGCGGGCGCAGCGCTTCATCTACGTGTCGTGTGACATCGCAACGCTAGCGCGGGATACACGCGTATTGCTCGACGCCGGCTATCGAATCGACTCGGTGCGCGCCTTCGATCTGTTTCCGAACACCGCGCACGTCGAGACGGTTATTTCTTTTTCCGCGAATTAGCGGCCTGCACGAGGCCTTCGAACAGCTCGCGGAATTCGCCCGTCCGCCAGAAATTCTCCGGGTGCCATTGCACCGCCACGCAATACGGGGCGTCGGGTTTTTCCATCGCTTCGATGACGCCATCAGGCGAGGTGCCGGTGACCGTGAAGCCCTTGGCGACGTCCTTGACTGCCTGATGGTGCCGGCTGTTGACGTGGCACGTCTCGCCGTCGTCCATGTGATCTTCGAGCAGTGCCTGCAGCTTCGAGCCTCTGCTGACCCATACTTCGTGCGCGCTCGCGGCGCGAGGCTGCGGCACGGAGTGCTGCAGAGCGCCGGTGATCTCACTTGGAATGTCCTGGACCAGCGTACCGCCCATGGCGACGTTCAGCACTTGCATGCCGCGGCAGATCGCCAGCAGCGGCAAGCCTTTCTGGATCGCGACGCGCGCCAAGGCGATTTCGAATTCGTCTCGACCCGTCTCGGCGGCCTGAAAGGTATCGTGCGGCTGTTCGCCGTACAACTTTGGATCGACGTCGCCGCCGCCGGTCAGCATCAGGCCGTCGACGCGCGAGAGGATCTGCTCCGGCGCTTCGACGCCGACGACGATCTCCACAGGTTCGCCACCGGCCCGTCGCACGGACTCCAGATAGTCTTCCATCTTTCGATTCTGGCCGATTGCAATCAGAGCCATGCCCCAGCGTCCTACATTCAGGCTCGTACGGCAACCGTAGAGTGTTGCTAGAATCGAGGGATGCTCTCCGCCCGCCCGGCCCGTCGATGTTAGGTGCAATCAGGCAAGAGATTTTCGAGATCGTCACGCGGTCGCATTCGGCGGAGGCCGCCGCTGAGCTGACTTTTCGTCCGGTTCCAGCCAACGCGCGTGGTGACGTCGCCATCCCGGTATTTGCCGTCGCGCGGAAGGTTGGCGCCGATCCCAAGGCGCTCGCGACCGCCTTGGCGGCGCAATTTCGCGGCATCGGCGGAGTCGCCGACGCGATCGCTGCCGGTCCGTACGTCAACCTCGCATTTCAGCGGGATGTGTTCGCGAAGCGCTTCGTCGCCGACGTGCTCAACGGCCACGCCACGGCGGCGCCTGCGCTGAACGCAAAAGTGCTGATCGAGCACACCAGCATCAACCCCAACGCCAGCCCGCATGTCGGCCGCGGCCGCAACGCCATCATCGGCGACACTATTGCGCGCATGCACCGCTTCCTCGGGTACGACACCGAGGTCCATTACTACGTCAACGACATCGGCAAGCAGATTGCGTTGCTGGTCTACGCCTGCCGCGGTCGCAACGACCTGCAGTTTACGGACTTGCTCGACGAATATGTCGCCATCAGCAAGAAGGCGCAGGAGGACCCCGCGATCGAGCAGATCGCCTTCGATCTGCTCAACTCGTTCGAACAAGGCGATACCGCCGTGCGGGAGGACTTCCGACGGGTGGTCGACCTCTGCGTGAACGGCCAGGTCGCCATCCTCGGCCGTCTCGGCATCCGCTACGACGTCTTCGATCGCGAGTCGAGCTTTCTCAATGATCCGCGGCTGCAGCCGGTGATCGAGAAATTGCAGGAGGCCAACGCGCTGGTGCGCGATGAGCACGGCCGACAGGTCATCGATCTGCAGCCGCTCGGCTTCACCCGCGAGGAAGGCCGTTACGTGGTGTTGAGCCGCGCCAACGGCACGTCGATGTATGTCGCGCGCGACCTCGCCTACACCATTTTCAAATCCGAGATCAGTGCTGACGCCAACCTGTCCGTGCTAGGCGAGGATCATCGTCTCTACCAGGAGCAGCTCGATCTCGTGCTGCGCTGGTGCGGGATCAGGACGCCCGACGTCATCTATTACTCGTTCGTGCTGCTGAAGCAGGGCAAGATGTCGACGCGGCAAGGTAACGTCGTCCTGCTGAGCGAGTTCATCGACTTGGCGTGCGACAAGGCGGCGATCCGGATTCGCGAGGCCAACCCGACGTTGACGGACGACGAGGTCCAGGAGCTGGCCGAGACGATCGCGGTGGGCGCCGTGCGCTATGGGATCCTCAGCGTCAATCCGACCAAGAACGTGATCTTCGACCTCGAAGACTCGTTACGGTTCGAAGGCAACACGGGTCCGTATCTGCAGTACTCATGCGCGCGTATCGCGTCGATCCTCGCGAAGTTTGGCGGCGAGGTGCCAGCCATGCCCGACACCATGCCGGCGCTCAATGACAGCGAATGGGCGCTGATCATGGAGATGACGAAGCTGCAAGACGAGGTGCGAACCGCCGCGGCGTCGCGCAATCCGTCGAGTCTGTGCGCGTACGGCTTCGAGCTGGCGCGCGCGTTCAACCGCTTCTACCACGATTCGACGGTGCTCGATGCACCGGCCGGCGAAAAGGCCGTCCGATTGAACCTGTGCGCCGCGACCGCGACCGTTTTGTCCGCGTGCCTCGGCGTGCTCGGCATTCACGTTCCACGGCGGATGTAGTACGCTGACGCCTGGCTCCACACGCCTCCGTCATGGTTGACGCCGGAATCGGCCGCCTCCTCATTTCGAGTCTGCACCAGGGAATCGCCGACGTCTCGCCGAACCGTCTTGATTTCTATGAAAACTGGTTGAGCCCGAAGGGCATGCGTGACGGGCGCATCGGTCTGGCGCCGCTCGGTGCCGTGCTGAGTTTCCTGTATCGCGAAGAAGCGCCGGCCAACGATCGCATCGTGGCGCGCGCGGGGCAGTATGCCGCCGATTGGACGTTTGCCGATGTGTCGGCGTTCCGTCGTTGGTATATCCGGCGGCTGCCGACGTCGATGCGCGCGCGAGCCGCGCTGCGCCTGGCCAAGCGTCTGGTGATCGCCACCGTCCGCCAGTCGACGGTCAAGACGCGCGTCTCTGGCACCACGGCTGCGATCGATATCGCATCCGCGTTGTTCGATCAGCTGCGCGATCCTGCGACGATACCGATGCGCGCCTTTTACGCATCGGCCGTCGGCCGCCTATTCGCACATTGCGCGGTCGATGCCGATGTCAGCGTCACCACCGATCAGCCGGGGCCGTGGAGCCTTGCCATCACCGTCAAGGGCCCACGCGCGACCGAGATCCTGGACGCAGCATGAAGGCCGCCGCCCTGGCCGTCGCAGCGTTGTGCGTTTTCGGTCACTCGGCACAGGCGCAGACTCCGCCCGCCGCCATCATCGTCTTGCCATTTGAAAATCCCGGTCATGAAGCACGGCTCACGTGGATGCGTGAAGGCGCGGCGATCCTGCTGAGCGAAATGCTGTCGGCCGCCGGAGAAAACGTCATCGACCGTGAAGATCGCCTGCAGGCCTTCGATCGGCTGCAACTGCCGCTGGGCGCGACGCTGAGCCGCGCGTCAACCGTCCGCATCGGTCAAGCCGTCCTGGCGACGATGATCGTCAACGGGACCGTCGCGATGGAGGGCGATCGCCTGGTGGCGACGGCGCGCGCGATTCGCATCGACAGTGGACGATTGTTGCCGGAGGTGGAAGCCAGCGGCCCGCTGACCGACGTTTTCGCCGTGTTCGGCCGTCTCGCGCAGGCCATCCGCGGGCAGGCCGGTGCGCCCCCGCCGGTGCCGAGCGAACGGCTGCCGTCGACTCCACAAGTCTTCGAGCTGTATGTGAAAGGGCTCGTCGCCGAGACGCCGGCGACGGCACTCGCGTTCCTCGAGCAGACCTTGAAGGCCGCGCCGCAATTCGATCCGGCAAGGCTCGCCATCTGGGATCTGCACACGGATGCCGCAGAGCATCAGAAGGCGCTCGACGTCGTCGGTGCAGTACGCGCGGGCGGCACCTATTCGCGTGAAGGCCGCTTCCGGCGAGCGTTGTCGTTGATGAATTTGAAGCGCTACGACGATGCGCTGGTGACGTTGCGGGCGATGCTGGCGGAGCAGCCGAACGCGAGTGTCGCCAACGCGATCGGCGTCGCAGAGCTGCGGCGCACCGCGACCCCGCAGCCTGGCCGCGCGACCTATTACTTCAGTCAGGCGTCGCAGCTCGATTCATCTGACGGCGACTATTTCTTCAACCTGGGTTACGCCTATTGGATCGACAAGGATCCCAAGGCGGCGATCTATTGGCTCCGCGAAGCCGTTCGTCGCGATCCGGCCGACGGCGACGCGCATTTTATCCTCGGCGTCGCGTTGCAGCAGACCGGTGCCGCTGCGGAAGCGGCGCGGGAGCGCGAGTTGGCGGCCCGGTTGTCATCGAATTACGCGGGCTGGGAAGCGAAGGCCGGCGGAGGTGATCCCGTGCCGAGAGGCCTGGAGCGCTTGCATGAAGAACTGAATCCGTCTCCGGCGCTGGTCGACACCGTGTTGACTAGCGCGGGGCAGCGCGATCAGGAAGCACTCGCCACGTTCCATCTTGATGCCGGGCGGCGGGCCTATATGCGCGAAGCGGATCGAGAAGCGATGATCGAGCTCAGGCGCGCGCTGTATCTCTCGCCGTACCTCGCGGAAGCGCATCTGCTGATGGGGCGCCTGCATCTGCGGGGAGGGCGTCCCGCGGAAGCCGTCGAGGCGCTGAAAATTGCCTTGTGGAGCGCCGAATCCGTCGCCGCGCACGTCAGCCTCGCCGAAGCGTTTCTTCAACTGCAGGATCACGCCGCGGCACGGGCCGAGATCGAACGCGCGCTCGCCCTTGATCCGCAGTCGGCCGAAGCCCTCGCGATGAAGGTAAAGCTAGGCGGCTAAACGTGTTACACTGCTTCCCAGTTTTTCATTTTTTCTGATGACCTCAACTCAGGACGAAGCATTTCGCGAGATTCAGCTCAGCGGGAAGCAGCTGGTTTTCATCGCCATGGCTGTCGTCGTCATCGGCGTCGGTGTCTTTCTGATGGGTGTGCAGGTCGGCCGCGGCGTGCTAGCGGCGCGTGGCGTCCCTGGAACCGACCCCGTCGCCGAGGCCTCCGAGACCGAACCGCCGCCACCGCCCACGTCGGCGATGAAACAGGAATCCGCCACGCCGACAACGGCAGGCGAGAAATTGAGCTACGCCGAGCGCCTCGGCTCAGCAGAACCGGCAAAAGAACCGTTGAAGCCAGAGACGGCCGCTCCGCCCCCGGAAGCACCGGCGCCGAAGCCCGAAGCCGTAACGGCGTCGGCACCCCCTCCAGTGGCGCCCGCTCCCGCGGCCACACCGTCGCCGGCGTCGAAAACGGCATCGGCTGCGCCCGAAGCGGCGATCAAAACGGCGGAGCCCGCCGGACCCGGATTTGCAATCCAGGTAGCGGCGATGAGTGAGGCTGACGAGGCCAATGCGATCGTAAAGCGATTGGCGGGCAAGGGTTATCCCGCCTATGTCGTCACACCCGCGAACGGCGCGCCGACGATGTATCGCGTGCGGGTCGGCAAGTACAAGGATCGCAACGAGGCCGACACGGTCGCCGCGCGATTGCAGAAGGAAGAACAGTTCAAACCCTGGATCGTCCGGTAGTGTGCCCCGCGTAAGACTTCTGGCAGCAGCACTGTCGGGCGTGCTGCTCGCGCTGTCGTTTCCCAAATATGGCCATCCGGCGGTTGCGTTCATCGCGATCGTTCCGCTGCTGGTTGCGCTGAGCGGCTGGTCGGGCCGCGACGGCGCCGTTCCAGGCGTGTCGACCCGGCGCGGGTTCACGCTGGGGTTGATCGCGGGCTTTATCCATTACGCCGGTACCGTGTACTGGACCGGCGCGACCGTCTCACAATTCGGTGGTCTTCCGGTCATCCTTGGCGTGGTGCTCGCGGGCCTGCTCGCGCTGTACATGGCGGCTTACATCGCTGTGTTCGGCGCCGTGACGGCGATCCTGATTCGCCGGTTTGCGACAGGCGGTGTGTGGCTCGCGCCCGCGGTGTGGGTGACGATGGAGTATCTGCGCGGCATCGTGCTGGGTGGATTTCCGTGGATTCCGCTTGGCAACACGATGGTGACGTTGCTGCCAATCGCGCAGCTCGCCAGCATCGTCGGGGTCTTCGGGCTGTCTGCGTTTGTCGCGTCGCTCAACTGCGGTTTTGCGATCGCCGCGGTGTCGCGCGGCCGATCGCGGCTGATCGCGATCGTCGTGCCGATCGCGCTGATTGTCGGCGCCTCCGTCTGGGGCGGTCTGCGGCTGTCGGCCAATACGCTCACCAAGGGCGCACCGATCACCGTCGGGCTGATCCAAGGCAACATCGCGCAGACCGACAAGTGGAATCCGGCGCGCGCCGACATGATCGTACAGCGGTATCTGCAGTTGTCTCGGCAGGCCGTGGAACGAGGTGCGCGTTTCGTCATCTGGCCGGAATCAGCGGTGCCGTTCTACCTCGAAGATGATCCGCGGGGCGCGCTGGTCCGCGGCCTGGTCCGCCAGTTAGGCGTGCCGTTGCTGCTCGGCAGCGACGAAATGGAACAAGGCGATCCGCCCCGTTACTACAACGCGGCATTCATGCTGGACCGCGCGGGGGCGACGGCTGCGGTCTATCGCAAAATCCACCTGGTGCCGTTCGGTGAGTATGTGCCGATGCAGCGGTTGCTGTTCTTCGTCGGTCCGCTTGTCGAAGCAGTGTCCTCGTTCAGTCCTGGCACCCGCGTCACGATGATGCCCGTCGAGGGACATATGGCCAGCACCGCGATCTGCTACGAAGTGACATATCCGGCGTTGGCTCGCGAAGCAGTCCGGCAGGGCAGCGAGCTGTTGACGACCGTCACCAATGACGCATGGTACGGCGGGTCATCCGCTCCATACCAGCACTTCGAGATGGCGATGATGCGCGCGATCGAACAGGGACGCTATCTCGTTCGCGCCGCCAATACCGGCATCAGCGGCATCGTCGATCCGTACGGGCGCGTGCTGATCCAGACGAGTCTGTTCGAGACCGTCGCCGTGGTCGGCGAAGCCAGATTCGTACAGGAAAAGACGGTCTATGCCAGAATTGGGGATCTCGCGGCGTATCTGTGTGCCGCGATCACCTCGTTGACGCTCGGTCTTGCTGTCTACGGCGGAAGGCTGAAGGCGGAAAGCTGAAATTGAGACGCTCATGGATGATTTAGTTCGCCGTTCGACCGACCTCTTGAAGCGCGCCTCCGACATGCGGAGCTATCTTTGACAACGCGCACGACCCCGGCGAATTAGCCCAGCTCGAACAGAAGATCGCTGCCCCGAATTTCTGGGACAAACAGGAAGAGGCGCAGAAGACGCTGCAGCGCCAGCGGCGCCTCGCCGAAGACATCGAGCAGCGCGACAGTCTCGCCAAGAAAATCGACGACATCGGCGTCCTCCTCGAGTGGGCGCAGGCCGGAGAAGATGTTGGCGGCGACTTGCAGCGCTCGCTGGACGCGCTCGAAGCGCAGGTCGACGCGCTCGAGACGCGGAAGATGCTCGGCGGCGAACATGACGCGGCCAACGCGATCGTCGCGATTCATCCGGGCGCCGGCGGCACCGAGTCGCAGGACTGGGCCGAAATGCTGCTGCGGATGTACCTGAAGTGGGCGGAACGCAAAGGCTTCCGCCGCGAGTTGCTCGACTATCAACCGGCGGAAGAGGCGGGACTGAAGAGCGTCACCCTCACGCTCACCGGTGAGTATGCGTTTGGCCTGATGTCCGCGGAGGCCGGCGTGCACCGCCTGGTGCGCATCTCGCCGTTCGATCAGGCGGCACGCCGTCATACGTCGTTCGCGTCGGTCTACGTCTGGCCGGAGTTCGACGACGAGATCGAGATCGACATTCCGGAGAAAGATCTGCGCATCGATACGTATCGATCGAGCGGCGCCGGCGGCCAGCACGTCAACGTCACCGACTCCGCGGTCCGGCTGACGCATCTGCCGACCGGCATCGTCGTGTCGTGTCAGAACGAGCGATCGCAGCACAAGAACCGCGATGTCGCCATGAAGGTGCTGAAAGCGCGGCTCTACGATCTCAAGCTGAAGGAGCAGCAGGACAAGCTGTCGCAGATCGGCGGCGCGAAGAAGGACATCGCGTTCGGCAGCCAGATCCGCAGTTACGTTTTACAGCCCTATCAGATGATCAAGGACCATCGCACCAAGTACCAGGACAGTCAGGTCGACAAGGTGCTGAACGGCGACATTGATCCGTTCATCAAGACATATTTGATGCAGAAGGCGAGCGGAACGCTCGGTCAGCCGTCCGCCGACGACGACGTGTAGATTCGACGGCGCGGTTTATTGCCGGATCGGCTGCGTTCCGGAGATGAACGCCTCGTTGGCGACCCCCTCGGTGCCCGGCACGGCGGGCTCGCCAGTCGCACGATCGATCGGCATGAAGACGATGTTGCCTGGCGATTCGAACTTCGGCGGGTTCTCGCGATTACCGTAGAGATCGATGTAGGCGCGCATGAAGTCGATCCACATCGGCAGCGCGGCGGTCGTGCCGGTCTCATTGCCCCCGATCGGCTTCTTCTCGTCGTGGCCCATCCACACACCGACCGTGATATTCGGATCGAAGCCGATGAACCAGGCGTCGGTGTTGTCGTCGACGGTGCCGGTCTTGCCGGCCAGCGGCCAGTTCAGCGCCGCCGCGGACGCCGCGGTGCCGTGCTTCACCACGCCTTCGAGCAGGTTCGTCATCACGAATGCCGTGTCGGCGCGAATCGCATCTCGCGGCTGCGGGCGCCGTTCCTCGAGGAGCGAGCCGTCACGATCGTGGATGGCGTAGGCGAAATACGGCTCCATGCGGATGCCGTGATTCGGGAACGCCGAGAACGCGCTGGTAATTTCGAGCAGGGTGACTTCC
Organism: Vicinamibacterales bacterium; assembly: GCA_035626435.1. Classification (GTDB taxonomy): domain Bacteria; phylum Acidobacteriota; class Vicinamibacteria; order Vicinamibacterales; family UBA2999; genus 12-FULL-67-14b. The sequence continues at coordinate 2,205 of DASPNQ010000147.1, read as the reverse complement.
TGTGCGCCGAGCGCCATCGACAGGAACGGCCGGAAGTCCTGCGTGAACCCGAATTTCTTCGCATAGGCGGCGACCTGCGTCGGCCCGAGCATGTCGATCACCTTGACCGCCGGGATGTTGCGCGATTGCTCGAGCGCGCGGCGCAGCGTCATCGTACCCATGAACTTGCGGTCGTAGTTCCGGGGCGCGTACGGCGGTTGTCCCGCGCCCGCGTCGAACGCCGTCGGCTCATCGACCAGGATCGTCGTCGGCGTCAGCCCGCGATCGATTGCCGCCGTGTAGAGCAGCGGCTTCACCGTAGATCCCATCTGGCGATAGGCCTGCGTCGCGCGATTGAACTTGCTGCGCGAGAAGCTGTAGCCGCCGACCATCGCGAGCACTTCGCCGGTGTGATTGTCGATCGCGACGAGCGCGCCCTCCAGAATCGGCGTCTGCTCCAGATTGACGGTCGCCGTACGGCCGTCAATCTTCGTCAGCTCGACGTCGATCACGTCGCCCGGTTTCACGATCTCTTTCGGCGACTTGCGATTGGTCCATTGCATGCCGGCGCGCACCAGTTCGGCGTTCAGCGTGCCGATGCGAAGGACGGCAGTGGTATCGGTGACGGTGCGCACCACCGCGGGCACGATGTCGCCTTCGGCCATCGGCCGTAGCCATCGATCGATCTTGAAGGCGTCGATGGTCTGACCTTCGGCGATGATGTTGCGGCGCGGGCGGCGGAAACCGCGCCGCTTGTCGACGCGGCGTAAGCCGCGATCGACGGCCTTGTTGGCGGCTTGCTGGAGGGCGATGTCGAGCCCGGTGCGGACCGTGAGGCCGCTCTCGTACAACGCCTTGGCGCCGTATTTGGATTCGAGGTATTTGCGTACTTCCTCGAGGAAATACGGCGCGATGCTGCCGTCGCCCGCCGGATCGCCGCCCACGGCGACGGGTTTCGCCTTGGCTGTCTCCGCGGCTTCGCGCGTGATGAAGCCCTCGTCGGCCATGCGTTCGAGCGCGTAATTGCGGCGGCGCTTGGTTGCTTCCGGGTTCACGAAGGGGCTCTGGCGGACGTTGCCCTGGATGATGCCGGCGATTGTCGCGGCCTCTTCGAGGCTTAGTGCCTTGGCCGGCTTGTTGAAGTACAGCTGCGACGCCGCTTCCACGCCGTAGGCGCCGTGCCCGAAATAAATCTGGTTGCAATAGAAGGTGAAGATCTCTTCCTTCGTAAAACGCTTCTCGATGCGCATCGCGACGAGCGACTCCTTGATCTTCCGCTCCCAGCTGCGGTTGCCGACCGAGAAGCCGATGTCTTGCGGGAAGAGGTTGCGCGTCAGCTGCTGCGTGATGGTGCTGCCGCCTGGCGATTTGCCCCGCGAGGCGATGTCGCGCACCAGGGCCAGAAACATCCGCGAGATGCTGATGCCCGGGTGATCGAAAAAGCCCGCATCCTCTGCCGAGATGATCGCGTGGCGCAGGTTGTCCGGGATGTCGCCATACCGGATGACCACGCGCCGTTCGACCGCGAACTCGCCAACGCGCTGGCCGTCTTTGCCGAGCACGCGGGTGATGGTGTTCGGCGCGTAGTTGTCGAGCGCGCTGACTTCAGGCAGGTCGTCGGAGTAGGCGAACAGCACCCCGCTGAGCGTGCCCAACAGCGCCGCGCCCACGAACAGGGCTGCGACGCCAGCATGCCGCGCGTACCGAACAGCAACTTTCACGTTAGCTGCCAGTATACCGGCCGTCACCCTGCTCCGTTTTCACCGTCCTCCGTCCTTCCGGTCTTCCGCGATCGGGCCGGTTTTAGATAACGGCGCCGCGCCGATTCTTCGGGACCGGTTCTCCGGGGCCCGGTTCTTCGGGGCCAGGTACACTTCAACCACCCGGTTCAACGGTGCCAGGTACACTCCAACCACCTCGCCGCTCCTAAGGTGCCGCGCCGGTATGAAGGTGCCAGGTACAGTCAAACCACCGGAACGGGACCCGAGCCCAGCCGTGGAGCCGACGGTGGGCGACAAACAAACGCCCGACCTTTAGTTAGTGGCCGCACCGTATAGGGCCCCGCGATCGTTAGCTGTTGAACCGTACCTGGCACCTCAACCGTGCAGATCCGCCGCGATGCGGTTGAGCTATACCTGGCACCGTCCAACCGCAACGCCGCATTAAACGGACTACCAGCTGACCGCGGTTGAACTGTACCTGGTTCCTATGGACCGGTCCGAAAGT
>DASPNQ010000146.1:0-4128 GCA_035626435.1 Vicinamibacterales bacterium | reverse complement strand
TGGGCTAATGGGCCAATGGGCCAATGGGCTCATGGCGGCAAAGGTAGAAATTTTGTCGGCATGAACGGGTGCTGTTGTCAGCAAGAACTGCCGTACTACGAACTCCCAAGCGTCCATTTTGCGCCAGGACTCAATCGGATCGACTCCTGCACCGGAATGTAACCCGGAGGGGCAACATGGTCGATTCGTACCGCGATCTCGAGGTGTGGCAGGTCGGAATGGCGCTGGTTGAACAGGTCTACGCGATGACCGAACAATTACCGCCAACTGAAATGTATGGTCTCAGCGCGCAGCTTCGCCGCGCGGTCGTATCCATCCCGTCAAACATCGCGGAGGGGAAAGCAGTCGGCGGGCAGAGCTACTGCCGGCACTTGCGAATCGCGTTAGGGTCACAATCCGAGTTGCAAACGCAGCTGGAACTGGCCCGGCGGCTCAACATGATCGGCGATGCAGACTACGCGCGGCTGATGGAGCGATCATCGCAAGTGGGCCGAATGCTGGCGGGACTTCTGAGATCGCTGCCAAAAAACTAATTCCGACAACCCATTGGCCCATCAGCCTTTGAGCCCATTAGCCCATTAGCCCATCGGCCCATCGGCCGATTGGCCCATCGGCCCATTAGCCCATCGGCCTATGAGCCCCTTGGCCCCTACAACCGTGCGGCGACTTCCTGGTAACCGACCACCGCGAACAGCACGAGGATCGCGGTCAACAGCACATTGGTGATCAGCGAGTTGTGCGGCACCGGCTCAGACCATGGCACGCGGTTGTTGAGATACAGCAACGTCGCGGCGACGAACGGCACGAACAGGCTGCTGACGATCGTGTAGATGATCACCACTTGAATCGGCTGGCCGGTGAAGGCGAAGGGCAGCGGCACCAGCGAGATGAAGGCGAGGCCGAGCCGGTACGGCGTACTGGTGACCTTGACGACCTCTTGACGCTGCGCGGGCGTCATCTTCGAGACGATCCCGTAAAAGTCAGCGTAGAGATACGGCACGCTCTGCCACACGCCGAGCAGGGATGCAAACACCGCCGCCCAGAAACCCACCGAAAACGCGATGCGGCCAAAGGTGCCGAGCACGGCGCCAAGCGCTTCGGCCATGCGCGGCACGGCCTGAGCATTGGTGAGCGCCACGCCGGCGGTGAAGAACGTGTCGTTGGCGATCAGCATGATCGAGCCGCCGAAAATTGCCGTGAACAGATAGGCGATGGCGATGTCGCCGCGCACATAGGACAGGAACCCGGAGCCGCGCATCCCTTCTTCGCGCATCCAGTAGTTGTAGGACAACATCGTGATGGAGCCGCCGACGCCGCCAATCAGCGACAGCACGTAGGTGCCGCTGCCGGCGGGAATGGCGGGCAGCAGCAAGCCGCGGAATGCCGGCGTCGGGTCCTGCATCGTAAAAAATGCGCAGAACAGAATGCTGAAGCCCATCACGCCGACCAGCAGCTTCATGAACTTCTCGAAGCTCGCGTAGCCGCCGAAGAACACGAACACGAATCCAATCAGGCTGTGTGCCACGGCGCCCCACGGTTGGGAGATCGCGCCGTTGGTAAGGTTGGCGATGCCGAGCCCCGTCGCGTTGGTCAGCGACGCGCTGACGGCAACCGTCCACAACAGCAGATAGACGACGAAGTACCATTTCACCCACGCCGGCAGGTGATCCGCCCAGCCTTCGAGCGCGGTCTTGCCGGAGGCCAGCTGCCAGCGCGCAATGCCTTCCTGCAGCACGAATTTGAAGAACGCGCCGGCCGCAATCGCCCACAACAGCACGACGCCATACCGCGCGCCGCCGACCGTTGCCGAAACGACGTCGCCCGAACCGATCCCGGTGGCCGCGACGACAAGACCGGGACCCGCAAGTTTGAGAAAACTTACTTTCGGTCTAGATTCATCCATTGATCCCTGCCAGCTACGTGCGCCACGAAGTCACGAAGAACACGAAGCATATCTTTGAAATACTCTCGTATTTGCAAAAAGACTTCGCATCACGCGAACGGCTGGTCGATCGCGGGGCTCGGCTGCGAGAAGTAGGTCGCGCCGCTCTCGGTGACGTAGAGGCAGTCTTCGAGGCGGATGCCGAACTCGCCGTAGATCGCGATCATCGGCTCGTTGCTGAAGCACATGCCGGGTGCCAGCGGGGTCTTGTTGCCGCGGACGAAGTTGGTCCACTCGTGGCCGTCGAGCCCGATGCCGTGACCGGTACGATGCGGCAGGCCCGGAACCTTGTAATCGGGGCCGAAACCAGCGTCGGTGATCACCTTGCGCGCCGCGGCATCGACGGCCTCGCACGGCACGCCCGGCTTGACTAGGGCGAACGCCGCCGCTTGCGCACGCTTTTCGAGGTTCCAGATGTCGGTCTGCCGCGGCGACGCCGGGCCGAAAACCGTGGTCCGCGTGATGTCGGATTGGTAACCATCGACGGTGCAGCCGCCATCAACCTGTATCACGTCGCCCTGTTTCAACTTCTGCGGCTCGATGCTGCCATGGGGGAACGCGGTGAACTCGCCGAAGCTGACCGAGGCGCTGCCGGTGGCGCCGAGCGCGCGATGCGCCGCGGCAATGTTCGCGCGCAGCTCGTCCTGGGTCATGCCCTCTCTGAACGTCTGGAACGCGGCGCGGAACGCTTCTATGGTGATGTCGCTGGCGCGCTGCATCAGCGCGAGCTCCGCGGCGCTCTTGAACATGCGGCAACCCGCCGTGATCACCTCGGCATCGACGAAGTCGGTCGCCGGCGATTCCTTCCTGACGCCGCTGAAGACGAAAAAGCGCAGCCGCTCCTCGACGCCGACTCGCCCTGACGCCGCTCCGCGATCGCGAAGGATTCCGGCAATCGGCTTGTAAGGTGACTCGTCTTCCTGCCAGACCCGCACTTCGGCGTTCTTCGACACCAGCTCGCGGGCGCGTGCTTCCTCGAAGCCCGGACAGACCCAGGCGAGCTCGCCCTTCTGTGGAATCACACAGACGAATGGCCGCTCGCTCAGACCCCAGCGCACGCCGGTGAAATAGAACATGCTGGATCCGCCTTCGAGCATGGTCGCGGCGATCTTGTGCTCCACCATCAAGCGCTGCGCCTTCTGGATGCGCAGGGCGCGCTCTTCTGCGGTAATCGGCTTGACGCCCGCGGTCATCGGCTTCAACGCCGCGATCGCCGGATGAACGGCGCCGGCTGGAGCCGGCCCCTGCGCCTGGGCGGTTTCGGGAGTGCCGCCACAGGCGGCGCTGAGACCGATGCCTGCTGCGGCGCTGGTCTGTACAAACGAACGGCGGCCGATTTTCATGGCCGCCATCTTACACGGCTTAGGCCCGCGAGGCTTCGGACGTCTACGGATGTTTGATGAAGGTTCCGTTGCGAAGTTCGTTGTAGGCCTGCTGCAACTCGTCTCGCGTGTTCATCACGATCGGGCCGTACCACGCCACGGGTTCTTCGAGCGGACGACCGGAGATCAGCAGGAACCGGATGCCTTCATCGTCGGCAGTCACGGTGATCTCGTCGCCGCTGTCGAACAAGACGAGCGATCGGTTGCCGACCGTCGACGGGGTCGGATCATCCGACACGCCGACCAGTTCGGTCTGCACCGCGAGTGGCTTCGACGCATCGCGAAACGTACCGGAACCCGCGAACACATAAGCGAACGCGTGACGCGACGCCTCTACAGGAATTCGTTTTGTCTTGTTTGGCGGCACCGAAATGTCGAGATATCGCGGTTCCGCAGCAACACCCTCGACGGGCCCTCGCCGGCCGCAGAAGTCGCCGACCACAATCCGCACCCGCGTCCCATCATCGTCAATGACTTCGGGAACGTCCTTCGCCAACACATCCTGATAGCGCGGCGCCGTCATCTTCAGCGACTTCGGCAAATTGGCCCACAACTGAAAGCCGTGCATGCGGCCGTTGGCGTCGCCCTTTGGCATTTCCTGATGCAGGATGCCGCTGCCCGCAGTCATCCACTGCACGTCGCCGGCGCCCAGCGAGCCGCGATTTCCCAGACTGTCGCCGTGATCGACGGTGCCCGCGAGGACGTAGGTGATCGTTTCAATGCCGCGATGCGGGTGCCACGGAAAGCCGGCAAGGAAATCTTCAGGGCGATCGTTGCGAAAATCGTCGAACAGCAGGAACGGGT
>DASPNQ010000145.1:0-10329 GCA_035626435.1 Vicinamibacterales bacterium | reverse complement strand
CCCGATATCGCCGCCGTCCGCAGCAGTCCTGCGGACAGGTAAAAGTGCGCGCCTCCCCAGTGAAAGAAATGTGGATTGAAATCCAGTCCGCGGGCGATCTGGGTGCTGATCTCGACCAGCATGTTTTCGTCCGGGTGGAAGTGCGCAGGAAGACCAAAGCCGACGCCGGCCACGCGCAACACGACCGCCGCCGCCGCCACACCGATCACGATCCAGACCGGCAGGGTCTGTGAGCCTTCTCTCAACGAGGTCAGTGCGATTCGTTAACGCTCTGCGGCGAGCGTTTCGACCGCCTGGCGCTCGAGACGCACGTGGCGGCCGGCATGAACCGGATCGAGGCGTCCTTCGGCGACGTATTTCTCGATGCCCGCGAGGTTGGTATTGAGGACGCGCGTCGCCTCTTCGATGGAGATCAGCCGCGGCTGCAGCTCGACGCGCTCGACGCGGTTGCGGCCGCCGACCTTGGCGCGTTCGAGCGCGGCTTCCGCTTCAGCCTGGAATTTGTCGTGATCGATCGGCTCGCCTTCGAGCGCGCGCGCGCTGGTGACCGCGACGCTGACGGTGACGAGCGCCCGTTGGTCGGTCCGGTAATCCCGGAACGTCAACCGCTCTTCGACCATCGTGCGGGTCCGTTCGGCCAGCTTCAGCGCATCGTCGGGATTCGTCTCCGGCAGCAGCACCGCGATGGTGTCCTCCGCAAAACGAAACACCCAATCGTGCTGCCGGAAGTAGGCGCGCAACAGGATGCCCATCCGCTCGAGGATGCGGTCGCCGACGCCGTAGCCGTGCGCCTTGTTGATCGCCGACAGGTTGTCGACGTCGATCAGCATCATCGACAGCCAGTGCTCGAAGCGCTCGGCCCGGCAGCATTCCTTCGGCAGCACGGCGTCGAGCACCGGCCGCGTATGCAGCGTGGTCAGGGCATCCTCGATCGCCGACGGCTGCGGCGTCGACATCAACCGCGTCGTCCAGGCGCCGAGGACATCGAACGCGGCGCGCCGGATGATGTTCTGCGCCTGCGGCCACGGCTCGGTGTTCGCGCCGACCCGTTGGTCGAGCGACAATTCGTCGATCGAGGTGCTCATCACGATATGGACGAAGGTAAACAGCTGTTCGGGTGAGACCTCGCGATCCAGGACGAGGGTCACGAGTTGACTGATGCCCGGACCGCGCGCTTCCAGCTTGCCGTCGAGAATCGCGTCACCCAGCAGGCGCGTCACCAGATTGCCGAGCGCGATGCAGTAATTCGCATCGAGACGGCGCGACGCCGCGGTGTGCGGGAACGTCGCGACCGTATCGGCGACGATGACGTCGCGCCGGTCGTCGATATGGTGCGCGACATGGCGCCGCAGTTCGACATCGGACGGCGGCGCGCTGGGCGGGGTCGGTTTTCTCAACTCATCCACGTTTCGGTCCCAGCCAAGACTACCTCCAGACGGCCTATGGTAGTAACCGATGATGGCCGAAACAGTTACCTGGAAGTTGCCCGTACGCTGGAGGAAATCTGCACAGGAGTGCGCAACTCGGCTCTACGGCAGAGTTTGATTCCATGCGTGAGCCATACCTATGATGGCCATTTACAAGACCAATTCGTAAGCGGCCGAGATTCTGAGGATCGATGCGCAAGAAACTCGGTGAGTGCCTGATCCAGGCAGGCCTCATCACTGAGGACGACCTGCAATCCGCTCTAACCGAGCACAAACGCACCGGCGAACGCCTGGGCGCAGTCCTCGTCCGTCTGAATCTTGCGACCGAACGGCAGATCGCGAAAGCCCTCGCCTATCAGCTCGGTTTCCCGTACCTCAATCTCGCCGAGAACCCGCCGGATCCCAGCGTCGTCGCGCTGATCTCCAAAGACATCGCGTTGAAGCGATCGTGCGTCGCGATCCGGCTCGATAAGAACCTGCTGACCGTGGCGATGGCTGATCCGCTGCTGTTCAGCCTCGTTCAGGATCTCGAGTTTCAGACCGGCTATCGGATCAAACAGGTCGTCGCCACGAGGGCCGACATTCTCGAATCCATCGCCGCCGGTTATCCGGACAAGGCGCTGATGAAAGCGCCGGCGCCGACCGGGTCGGTGCCGGCGACGCGTGCCACACAGCGGGAAGAGCGCGCCAACGAAAGCCTGATTCGCCGGCCCGAGGACGAAGGCCCCCACGAGCCGATTGCCGGACTGCGCGAGCGCAGCGAAGCGGCGCCGATTATCGACCTCGTCGATCTCGTCGTGAAGAGCGCGATCAAAGCGGGCGCGTCCGACGTCCACATCGAGCCGATGGAGAAGGGCGTGCTGATCCGTCATCGGCTCGACGGCTTGTTGAAGGAGGTCATGGACCTGCCGAAGTGGGTCCACGAAGGCCTGATCGCGCGCGTGAAGATCATGGCCGGCATGGACATCGCCGAGAAGCGACTGCCGCAGGACGGCCGCATCCGCGTCCCCAGTCAAGACGGTAAAGACGTCGACTTCCGCGCCTCGACGCTGCGCACGCTGCACGGCGAGAAGATGGTGCTGCGCGTCCTCGATCAGAACCGCGGCGTGCCGCCGCTCGAAGAGCTCGGCTTCTCCGCCGCGGCGTTCAACGATCTCAAGAGCTTCTTCAAATACCAGCACGGCATGATTCTGGTGGTCGGCCCGACCGGCAGCGGCAAGACGACGACCCTCTGCTCGGCGCTGATGTCGATGCAGTCCGAACGCACCAACATCATCACCATCGAAGATCCGATCGAATATCAGCTGCCGGGCATCAACCAGACGCAGACCAACGAGAAGATCAAGCTGACGTTTGCGAGCGCCTTGCGATCAATCCTGCGCCAGGACCCGGACGTCATCCTGGTCGGCGAGATTCGCGATCAGGAAACGGCGCGAATCGCGATGCAGGCGGCTCAGACCGGCCACCTGGTGCTGTCGACGCTGCACACCGACGACGCCCCGTCGGTGGTGACGCGCCTGAGCGACATCGGCATCGAGCCCTACGTCATCGCATCGGCGACCATTGGCGTCGTGGCGCAGCGGCTGGTTCGACGCCTGTGCCCGCACTGCCGGCGCCAGTACACGCCGAACTCCGATACGCTGCGCGCGCTCAATATCAGCGAGGCGGACGCCGCCAATATCCCGTTCTATCGCCCGATCGGCTGCGAGGCCTGCCACCACACCGGGTACAAGGGCCGGATCGGCATTTACGAAGTCATGAAGATCACCGACCGTCTGCGCCGCATGATCGCGCAACGCGCGTCGGAAGACGCCATCCGCGAAGTGGCGCAGAGCAGCGGCATGCTGACCCTCGGCGACGACGCGCTGGCAAAGGTCAAGGCCGGCACCACGACGGCGGAGGAGCTGCTGCGCGTCGTGACCGAAGTCCGGGAAATGCGCAGCGTGTGTCCGGGGTGCAGCGGGCCGGTCGCGCTGGATTTCGTGGCCTGCCCGAGTTGCGGCCGCCGCTTGAGCGGCGCGTGCCCGGGGTGTGGCCGGAGCCTGCAACCAGGATGGACGTTCTGCCCGTACTGCGCGCGCGGTACTGAAGCGCGCAGTGAACGGCGCCTGCGCGAGCGGCGCGCGACCCGTGAGCTGCCGGCGGCGAATGTGTCGAACGTCACGAACGTCACAGAGTTCAAGAAGGGGACTTGAAGACGTACTACGAATTGCTCGGCCTGGAACCGGCGGCCGATGCGGATGCGATCAAAAAAGCGTTCCGCCGCGAAATCGCCCGGTACCATCCCGACAAGGTCGTTCATCTCGGTCCGGAATTCCAGGAAATGGCTGCGGTGCGCGCCGCCGAGCTCACCGTCGCGTACAAGACGCTCAGCGACGCCTCCTTGCGCGCGCAGTACGACGCCGCCATTACCACGGGAGCGCCGCCACCGGTCGTCGCGCCACCGCGCGCGGCGCCGGATGCCGACGATGACTACCAGCCGTTTCAGACGCCGCCGGTTGAAGACCACGGACCGCCGGCGCCTCCGCCAGGGACCCGCGCCCGCTTTGCCTCCGAACGCGCCGATCGCGACACGATTCTGAAACGGGCGATCGGCGGACGCGTGCTTGCCGCGGTCGAAGCGCTGTACGGCAAGGTCGAAACGCCGGCGGTGCGAGGGTTCGATTTGGCGATCGTGCCGCTCGCCAAACCGCGCTTTCTCGGCACTCCGCCGCCGCGCGTGCTCGTCAAGGTCGTCGACGTGGCGGACGCCGCGGCGATCAGCGATGGCTACGCGGCGGCGTCCCGCTCGCGCGTCCAGACGGGCAAGTCGCCGGTCGTCGTGCTGCTGTTTTCGCGGCGGATCGCACCTCAGGAGGAGATCTCAAAGGCCAACGAAGTCATCGAGCGCCAGCGCAAGGCGCCTGATGCGCCCGCAGAAGTCGCGGTGGTGGTGGTCGACACCGGCGATTGGTCCTGCCGTCTGCCGCAGAATTCATCGGCTGCAGTGCGCAAGCTCACGGCGCACATCTGCGGCTAGCGTTTCAAACGCATAGCGGCGGGAACCGCCGGGCACGAACCGGCGTAGACTTTTGTGATGGCCCTGATCGAGACGCGCGACCTCTGGAAGACCTATCGGATGGGCGACGAGGACATCCACGCGCTGCGCGGCGTCTCGATCGCGATCGAACGCGGCGAGTACGTGGCGATCATGGGGCCGTCCGGATCCGGCAAGTCGACGCTGATGAATCTGATCGGCTGTCTCGACACGCCCAGCAAGGGCACGTATCTCCTCAACAACAAGGAAGTGAGCCAGATGAACGACAACGAACTGGCGCGCATCCGCAATGAGGAGATTGGTTTCGTGTTTCAGACGTTCAACCTGCTGCCGCGCGCGACAGCTTTGCACAACGTGGAGCTGCCGCTGGTCTACGCGGGGATGGGCAAGGCCGAGCGGCTGGCGCAGGCCAAGGCGGCGATCGAGAAGGTCGAGCTCACGCATCGCATGACGCACAAACCCAATGAATTGTCAGGCGGTCAGCGACAGCGCGTCGCCATCGCCCGCGCGCTCGTCAACAATCCGTCGATCCTGCTGGCGGACGAGCCGACCGGCAATCTCGACTCGAAGACCGGCGTCGAGATCATGGGTCTGTTCGCGCGCCTTCATCAAGGCGGCAACACCATCATCGTGGTCACTCACGAACCCGACATCGCCGCCTACGCGCATCGCGTCATCGCGATCCGCGACGGCCAGGTCGAACGCGACGTCCGCCAGCAACCCCAGCCGACAGTAACGGCGCATTGACCTGCACTTCTGGACCCCCTTGGCCTCTTGGCCCATGAGCCCTTGGCCCTTCGGCCCCTTGCCCCGATAATGCGTGCATGCGCGCAGTTCTTTCGCTGATCTTGCTACTTATCGCGGCAACACCCACGGCCTCGCATCAAAGCTCGGTGGCGCAGCGTCTCCTCGGCGCATGGGAGCTGGTCAGTTACGAAATCATCGCCGTCGATGGTGCGCGACGCCCGGGTGTGTACGACCGCGGTCAGATCTCGTATGACGCGTCGGGCCGCATGTCCGCGCACTTGATGCACTCGTCGAACACCGCGGCCACCACTCCGCAGACCGACGAGCTGCGGGCGGCGGCGTATCGCCGCTACCTTGGTTATTACGGGCCGTTTGTGGTTGACGCCGCCGCGGGCACGGTCACGCACATTGTCGAGGGATCGTCGAATCCGTCGTGGGTCGGCTCACGGCAGGTGCGCTATTACGACCTTTCGGCGGATGGGAATCAGCTGACGTTGTCGCTGCGGGACGGCACGCGCACCACTCAATCGCTGGTCTGGAAGCGAGCGCGATAACGCGCCAGCGCGTAGCGACTCGTACGGCGCCTTGCGGTTCACTGCGGCACGATCCTGGCCGCCGTCTGGAATCTGCGAAAGTTGGAGTACTTCGCCGTGGAGCGGCCGCTTCCGGGGAGCTCTACCGGGAAGTCCTCCAACATCTCCGCGGGCACGAGCAACTGCAACGCCCGGTCTTCGATGAACTCCACGCGCAGGTGATGCTGGTATTGCTTCGCGCTGAGTGAGGTGTAAATGCTGACCTCAGCTCGCAGCAGGCGGCCGTGCGTGTCCACCCAGGCGCGAATGACGCTGGGCATGTCACTGCGGTCGATCGGATTTTGAATCAATGTCGGGGTCATGCGCTCGAGCAACACCAGCCGCGTCGTCGGCACGCCGCGAATCGTTGCCTGTCCGTCGATCCGCGCCAGCAGACGTCGGCGATTGCGCGGGTGCAGGAACTCGAGCGGCAGGTTCGGGAGGTTGGTTGTCCGCGGCAACCCGAGGTTGTATGCCGCACTGTCATGGAGCATGAGTCGCGCGGTGTCGAGTCGTGAGCTGGAAAGCGACGCCGCTAACGATCGCTCCGCCAGCGTCACCGGTTTACCATCCACCGCCTTGACGTTGCGGAACCCAAGCCAACCGGCGTCCTCGGGCAGGGCGATGAATGCCACCTCCGAGTGGATGGCCCGGCGTATTCGCAGTTGCTCGAGCTCGCGCGATGCGGAACTCGGCTGCGGCGGCAGCGTTTGTTTGACGTCCTGTGTCATGACCTCGTCGGCGACGAGCTCGCTCAGACGCGGCTCGTAGAGGGCGAGATAGCCGTCCATTCGCGCCAACACGGCGTCGGCGTTCGACGTCCCGCTCTGCAGTGCGAGGCCGATTAAAAGCACGAGGACCGGTTTCATAGCGGTCTCGGAACGACATGCGGGAACGTCTCGCGGGCCGATTCGGCCACGGTACGGAGCAGCAGAAACGACAAGACGTCCCGCTTTATGGCCAAGTTATATCGCGGCGAAGTGACCGTCGGAAATCTGCCGCAGCGGCGCTTCGCGATCGACCTTGGTGGGGTCCAGCTCGACACGCGCCCGCGGCGCGTCGGGGTCGGTCGCCGGCACCGCCGACAACAGCGCCCTCGTATACGGATGCTGCGGGTTGGCGAAGATGTCCGCGGTGCCGCCCATCTCGACGATCTTTCCGAGATACATCACCGCGACACGGGTCGAGATGTGCCGCACCAACCGGAGATCATGCGCGACGAACAGGTAGGTCAGCTTCAGCTGTTCCTGCAGGTCCATCAGCAGGTTGATCACCTGAGCCTGGATCGACACATCCAGCGCCGACACCGGTTCGTCGGCGATGATGAATGACGGATTCAGTGCGAGGGCGCGGGCCAGGCCGATGCGCTGCCGCTGGCCGCCGCTGAACGCGTGGGGGAAACGATCGAGATGCGCCGGGTCGAGGCCGACCAGCCGGAACAACTCCGCCACGCGATCGCGCCGTTCGGCCGGCGTACCGATGGCGTGGATCACCAGCGGCTCTTCGACGATGGTGAATGCGCGCATCCGCGGATTGAGCGACGAGTACGGATCCTGGAACACCATCTGCATGTCGCGCCTCGCGGCGCGCATACGCGAGCTCGAGAACCCGAGCACGTTTTCGCCGCGAAACAATACTTGGCCTGATGTCGGTTCGATCAGACGCAGCATGCACCGGCCGGTCGTGCTCTTGCCGCTTCCTGATTCGCCGACCAGCGCGAACGTCTCGCCTTCGGCCACGGTGAAGCTGACGCCGTCAACCGCGCGGACGATCGTCTTTGCGCGGAACAGACCGCCGCCGCGCGTGAAGTGTTTGACGAGGTTATGGACTTCGACGAGCGCCACTTATCGCGCCCCTCGTTGCGACGGACCGTGATCCGAGAATTCCGCCGAGTCGAACGACTTCAACCGCGTCCCCGGCTCGCCTCCGGGAATCGATGCGAGCAGCCCCCTCGTGTACGGGTGCTGCGGATTTCGAAAGATGTCGCGCACCGGCGCCTGTTCGACAATCTTGCCTCGATACATCACGGCGACGCGATCGGCCGTTTCGGCGATGACCCCGAAGTCGTGAGTGATCAGCAACAGCGACAGATCGAATTCGCGCTTCATGTCACGAAGCAGTTCGAGAATCTGCGCCTGGACGGTGACGTCGAGCGCCGTGGTCGGCTCATCCGCGATCACCAACGGCGGTTTGCACGCCAGCGCCACCGCGACCATCACGCGCTGCCGCATGCCGCCGGACAACTGGTGCGGGTAATCGTCGACTCGTTTTTCGGGATCGACAATCCGCACCGCTCTGAGCAGCTCGATCGCGCGATGGCGCGCCTCCTTGCCGGATGCAATGCCGTGCACCGACAACGCCTCCGCGATGTGCGCGCCGACCCGCATCACCGGGTTCAGCGCCGACATCGGCTCCTGAAAAACGAAGCCGATTCCGGCGCCACGGACCTGCCGCATCTCTTCCTCCGACAGCGCCAGCAAGTCGCGTCCTTGAAAGATGATGCGGCCGGCGGCGACCTGCCCGGGCTCCTGCACGAGACGGAGAATCGAAAACGCCGTGACAGACTTGCCGCTGCCCGACTCGCCGACCAGACCCAGCGTCTCGCCCTTGCGGATTTCGAACGAGACATCGTCGACCACGGCGACGCCGCCGAAAGTGGTTCGAAGATTATGGACGGCGAGCAGCGGCTCCAAGATGCTGTGAACTCTTAACTGAAACTGATCTCGTTGTATTCGCCGAACACCGAGCGCATCACGTCGGCAATCTCCCCGACGGTGGCCTTCGCCTCGACGGCAGCAACAATCGGCGGTACCAGGTTGTCGGTAGATGCGGCCGCCCGGCGCACGGCTTCGAGCGACGCGTGCCATTGGTTCGAATCGCGGTGCGTGCGCAGTTCCTGCAGGCGCCGGACCTGCTGTGCCTCCAGCTCAGGATCGACGCGAAACACTTCGATCGACGTGCTGTCGTCGGTCACGAACTTGTTCACGCCGATCACGACCGCCGTGCCGTTATCGACGGCAAGCTGCGCCTGGTAAGCGGACTCCTGCACCTGCCGCTGAATATAGCCCGACTCAATCGCCGTCAAGGTGCCGCCGACCGATTCGATGCGCGTCAACAGCTCGCGCGCCCCTTCCTCGATTTCACCGGTCAGTTTTTCAACGTGATACGACCCGGCAAACGGATCGATTGTGTTCGCGACACCGGATTCGTAACCGATGATCTGTTGCGTGCGCAGCGCGATGCGCGCCGCATCTTCGGTCGGCAGCGCCAATGCCTCGTCGCGGCCGTTGGTGTGCAGCGACTGGGTGCCGCCGATCACCGCCGCCAGCGCCTGCACCGCGACGCGGACGATGTTGTTGTCCGGCTGTTGCGCGGTCAGGGTGCTGCCGCCCGTCTGCGTATGAAACCGCAATTGCTGCGCCCGCGGGTGCGTGGCGCCGAAGCGCTCCTTCATGATGCGCGCCCACAGCCGGCGTGCCGCCCGGAACTTCGCGACTTCTTCGAGGAAGTCGTTGTGGGCGTTGAAGAAGAACGACAGCCGCTGGCCGAACGAGTTGACGTCGAGCCCCGCGTCTTTCGCCGACTGCACGTAGGCGATGGCGTTGGCAAACGTGAACGCCACTTCCTGGATGGCCGTCGACCCGGCTTCCCGGATGTGATAGCCGCTGATCGAAATCGTGTTCCACTGAGGCACTTCGCGCTCGCAGAACGCGAAGATGTCCGTGACGATGCGCAGCGAGGCCTGCGGCGGATAGATGTAGGTGCCGCGCGCGATGTATTCCTTGAGGATGTCGTTCTGAATCGTCCCTGACAGCTGCTTCGGCGCGATGCCCTGGCGCTTGCCGACTGCGACGTACAGCGCCAGCAAGATGATCGCCGTCGCATTGATGGTCATCGACGTCGAGACCTTGTCGAGTGGAATGCCCTCGAACAGGACCTCCATGTCTTCCAGGGAATCGATCGCGACGCCGACGCGCCCGACCTCGCCGGACGCGAGCTGGTGATCGCTGTCGTAACCGATCTGCGTCGGCAGGTCGAACGCCACGCTCAAGCCGTTGACACCCTGCGACAGCAGGTAGCGATAGCGCTTGTTGGATTCGGCCGCCGTGCCAAAGCCCGCGTACTGCCGCATCGTCCACAGCCGGCCGCGATACATCGTTGGCTGAATGCCGCGAGTGAAGGGGAATTCGCCTGGGAAGGACAGGTCGCGCTCGGGATCGAACGCGGCGAGGTCACCCGGACCCGCGAAGGGACGCATACCGGGATTCTACTGGAGGGCTCGAGAAGGCGGGACTTAGTCCCGCCCCCCGTCAGTTCGTTTCTTCGACTCTGGCTTCTTCAGCCGCAATGCGCAGGGATCGGAGGAAGCGGCGATCGTTAACCGTCATTTCGAATGGCTTCCGCGGGACCAGCGCCTTGGAGGTCGCGACCGCCTTGGTGGCTTCCGCGTTCTCACCCTGGGTCTGTCCCCGATTGACGAAACCGACGACGGCCTCGAGATTCACCTTCATCTCGTAGCCCGCTGCGCGAGCACGCTCGCGGCATG
>DASPNQ010000144.1:0-9061 GCA_035626435.1 Vicinamibacterales bacterium | reverse complement strand
GGTCCGCAACCGCTACAAAGTGTTCATCATCGACGAGGTCCACATGCTGTCGGCCTCGTCGTTCAACGCGTTGCTGAAATCGATCGAGGAGCCGCCGCCGCATGTCATCTTCATGATGGCGACGACGGAGCAGCACAAGATTCCGGACACGGTGCTGTCACGCTCGCAGGTCTACGAGTTCAAGACGATTTCGCCAAAGGTCGTCGCCGATCGGCTGCGGCTGATTGCCGCCGAAGAACGCATCGACATCGCCGACGAGGGCGTGATGCTGCTGGCGCGGGCCGGCGAAGGCAGCATGCGCGATTCGCTGAGCGCATTCGATCAGGTCCGGGCGTTTGCCGGCGACACCATCGCCGTCGAAGACGTCGTGACCGTGCTGGGCCTCGTCGGCCGCGACCTGGTGTTCGACATGCTCGACGCGGTCGCCGGTGAAGACGCGCCGGCGGCGTTCGCGCTGGTCGAGCGCGCCATCGAGCGCGGCTACGATCTGCGGCTGTTATGCCGGGAATTGGCGCGGGCGACGCGCGACCTGTTGATCCTGTCGGTCGATCCCAAGCGCGCCGCCGATCCCGACGTGGCATCCGATGCCGAACGCGACCGTCTTGCCGCGATGTCGGGTCAGTGGTCGCGGGAAGATCTCCTGCGCGCGTTTGATCTGCTGACCAAGACCGAACAGGAAGTCCGCGTATCCGATCAGCCACGCTACAACCTTGAGATGGGGCTGCTGCGGCTGATGCATCTGCGCAAACTGGTCCCGCTCACGGAGTTGTTAGCGGGTGGTGCGCGACTGCAGGCTTCGGTGCCTGGGCCATCGCCGTCGCGTCCGGCGGCAATCTCGCCCCGTCCGGCGGCCGGTTTGGCCACCGGCGGCGCGTCGGTCACGGCGAAGAGCGTTTCGCCAGCGGCAACGGCCAAGACCCAGGCTCCGGTCACCAGTTCCGCAGACAACGGGTTCAAGGACAAGTTCCTCGCTGAAGTGAAGGCCGGCAAGTCGACCTTCTACAACCTCGTGGTCGCATCGGCGTTTCGCATCGACGCGACGCCCGCCGGCGTCACCTTCACGTTTCTGCCGAATCAGAAAAACGCCAAGGGGCAATGCGAAGAACAAAAGGCATGGCTCGCATCGATCGCGGAGAAGGTCGCCGGTAGGCCGGTACCCGTGTCGATCGCTGTGGCCGACTCGGGCTCGCAACCCGCCCCGGCGCGCGCAGACGCCGCCGAATCTCGCCGCGAGGCCGCGCCATCTCCGTCCAGCGCCGATCGCGGCCCGGCGAGTGACGACGTCAAAGCGGAGGCAATGGCCAACTCCACGGTGCAGGCCGTGCTGGAGATCTTCCCCGTCGAGAAAACGACGATCGAGGAGCGCTAGCCAAACTGAATCGATAGCTGACAGCTGACGGCTGAAGACTGAAGGCCGAACACTGAAAGCTGATAGCCGATAGCTGATCGCTGAAAGCTGATTTTATGGATATCCAGGGAATGATGCGTCAGGCGCAGGAAATGCAGGAGCGGCTGCAGCGCGAAATGTCCGAGCTCTCCGTGCAGGCTACCGCCGGCGGCGGCATGGTCACCGTCACGGTCAACGGCCACAAGCATCTGCAGAAGATCCTGATCGATCCCGAAGTCGTCTCGAAAGACGACGTGCCGATGCTGCAGGATTTGATCGTCGCCGCCGTCAACGACGCGCATCGCAAGATCGACGAGGCGATGAAGCAGAAGATGGGCGGCTTGCTCGGCGGCCTAAGGCTGCCCGGCATGTGAGCGGCGTCCGCTATCCGGGCTGGCGGTCGCGAATCAGCTAAAATTTCTCAGTGTCACTTCCCGCCTCGCTGCAGGAGCTCGTCGAACAGTTCAAGAAGCTGCCTGGCATCGGCGCCAAGAGCGCGCAGCGCCTGGCGTTTCACGTGCTGCGGACGCCGCGCGAGGATGCGGAGCGCTTGTGCCAGGCGATCCGCGACGTCAAGGATCGCGTCACCTATTGCTCGACGTGCAACAACATCACCGATGTCGATCCGTGCGATCTCTGCGGCGACTCGGGCCGTGACCACCGCATCATCTGTGTCGTCGAAGAGCCGCAGAACGTCAGCGTCGTCGATCGCACCGGCGGTTTTCGCGGGGTCTATCACGTGTTGATGGGCGCCATCTCGCCGCTGCAGGGCGTCGGGCCGGATGATTTGAAGATCAAAGGGCTGCTCGCGCGCATCGCGGGCGGCGGCGTCGAGGAAGTGATTCTCGCCACCAATCCGACCGTCGAGGGCGAGGCCACCGCGATCTATCTCGCGCGCCTGCTGAAGCCACTGGGATTGCGCGTCACGCGCATCGCCACCGGCATCCCGGTCGGTAGCGATCTGGACTATGCCGACGATCTCACGGTCGGCAAGGCGATGGACGGCCGCAGAGAAGTGTAAAATCGGGCCACCCCCGATGCTGCCAGCGTCCTATCAGGTCCCGGCCGCCGCCGTACTGCTGGTTGGCGGCTTCATTGCGTGCTTCATGGGCTACCGCCTGTTCAAGGTGGTGCTCGGCGTGTTCGGCTTCATCATCGGCGCGCTCGCCGCGAGCTCGGTGTTCGGCGCCACCGACACGACGCCCATGGTCGTCGCCGCGATCGTCGGCGGCGTCGCCGGCGCCGCATTGTTGCTGGCGGCGTACTTCGTCGGCGTGGCGCTGGTCGGCGCGGCGATCGGCGCGCTGCTGGTCAACGTGATTTGGACGCAGATCGAAGGCGATCCGCACCCGGCGGTCGTCATCCTGTTCTCGGTGGCCGGCGCGGTCGTGGCGACGTGGCTGCAGCGCTACGTGATCATTCTCGGCACCGCGTTCGCGGGCGCGTGGACGATGTTGCTCGGCGGCTTGTCGTTCATGGGCGACAGCGGCCCGTTGCGCGCAGCGGCGAGCGGCGACATCTGGGTAGCCTACCCCCTCAATCCGGCGCCGGACATGCAGTGGTTGCCGTGGGCGTGGTTTGGGTTGGGCGCGTTCGGCACGCTCGTGCAGATGCGATGGACCGGCGGCGACCGCGGGCGCGTCGGGAAAGCCAAAGGCAATAAGAAGAAACCCGCCAAGGACGCGGAATAGATGCCACGAAGGACACGAGGAACACGAAGTATTTGGTCAATCGTGCTTCGTGTACTTCGTGTACTTCGTGTCCTTCGTGGCGACCTCCGCAGCTTCGATGCCGCTCACGTAGGCGTCCTCGATCCTCGAGCCGCGGCACCAGTCGCCGCACAGAATGACGCGGCCCTGATCGATCGCTCCGACCGCGAGCGGAGGGTCGGCGGTGGCGTACTTCCAGCGATGGACGGTCGCGTAAAAGGCCTTCGGCAAACCGGCGGCAATCAGATCATCGAACGCCTCCATCAGAAATGCTCCGACCTCGTCCGCGCGGTCGTCGAGATGCGCCTCGCTCCATGCCGTCGACGCATGCACGACCCACGTGTCGATCTTCCAGTTGCGTTTCGGCTTTGATGAGTTGCGGGCAATCCAGCTGACGGCGCTGCCGTTGACGAATGCCGCATCGAAGCGCGCCGCGACGCGCTCTTCGAAGGCGGCCATGACCGCCCAACACGGCTTCAGCAGCACCGAGGGAACCTGTGCCGCCAACGCCGATGCGCGATCGGGTGGGGTGGCGATGATCACGCGGTCGAAGGCGTCGAGCTGGGCCACCGAGTCGATGCGGCGTCCGTACTCGACATCGAGCCCGGCCGCCATTGCCGCGCCGATCGCGGCCATCCCGGGCGTACCGACGTAACGGCTGGTCGCCTCGTCGACATCCTCCCAGCCTTCTCCGTCGAAGGATACGATACGGCCGGTCCATTTCGCGATGACGCGATCGCGCTCCCATTCGGCGGCGGCCATCGAAAAGCGATCGTCGCGGACGGTAAAGTATTGCGCGCCGTGATCGAACGCCACTTCGCCGGACAGGCCGCGCGGCAGTTCGATCGCCGTAATCGTCCTGGTCGCGACACGCCCGCCGGGGACGCGCGACTGCTCGAACACGCGAACGTCATGGCCGCGACCGGCAAGGGCGCGCGCCGCAGCCAGCCCCGAGATTCCCGCGCCAACGACTGCTATTCGCATCAGTGCCTCGAACCGGCCAGTCGACGAGTCCCGCTCCTAGTACCCCGACAACACCCTGCCCAGGCTGCCGAAATACCCTGTCATCTCGAGATAGCCGTGGCCCGTGACATGGCGGCCGCCTGCGGTTCCCGCGACATCAATGATGCCCTCCCAGTACGCCACGCCGGTCGACTTCACCAGCGACAGTTCCTGGTCGTCGAGCGGTGTCGTTATGGAGAGCTCGATACGTTGCGACGGAATCGACACAATCCACTCGGTGGGGTAGACCGCGCCGTTCGCGGACCTGAACGTCGATCGGCCTTTGGTGAGCGTGAAATCCTTTTCCGCCAGATGGGTGGTCTTGCCGGTGGCGTCGACCAACGTGCCGCTCGAATGCCGGTCGCGCGATCCATCGGCACGGCGCAGTTGGTAAAGCATCAGCTCACGTTTGTCGGACAGCTGGATCGCAAACCAGTCCCACCCGCGTTGCTCCGGCTCGAGGAAGCTGGTGCCGAACTCGTGATCCATCCAGCTCTCGCCGCTGACGGTGAATGTCTCACCGTCAATCGACAACGTCCCCGACGTCGGCATCCGCGTCAGCGAGTAATAGTGCGACGCGTTGCCTGGCTGCGAGCCTTTCTGGCTGATGCCGTTGACGCCGTTGATCGCGGGCGGCTTGCCTTCGTCGAGCACGAAATCGATTCCCGCCTGCGCGCTGCGAGCGCGCAACACGTGCTGCCCTGCGTTCCCGGCTCCCGGTTCCCCGTTCCCGGTGATCCTGGCCGACCAGTCATCATTCCAGACGTGATAGGTATCCGTTTTCGCGCCGGCAAGACCGGGGCCCCCACGTGACAGCTTCTCTGCGTAACGATAGCGCCGGCCTTGCGCGTCGCTGACCGCGAGATGCGTCATGTAGAGATCACGGACGGCCCACTTCGATGGGTTCGCCGGTGTGTGATGGACGCCGACGCGAAAGAAAGTAATTTGGTAGCCGAAGCGCCGGCCGTCGGCCGCGCGGACATTGCCGGTGTAATACCACCACTCGATCTTGTAATCGGGATGCGCGGCGTGATCGCGCGGAAATGAAAAGGTATAACCCGCCTGCGCCTGCCGCCACGCAGACTGAGGGCTGAGGCCCTGCTGATCGCGCGAGGACGCGACAGGCTGCGACGCCCAGGCCAACAGCGCCAGCACGAGCACGCTACTCTTCATGACTCAACACCAGTTGTGCCGCACGCGAAGCGGGGTAGACGCCGGCAATGGCCGTGGCGGCCACGACCGCCACCGATGCCTGCGCAAGAAATGCCAGCGGCACGTGAAACTGAATCGTCCAGCCGAAGCTCTGGACGTTGATGACGTAGATCAGCACCAGCGACAGGGCGAACCCCACGGCCAGGCCGATGCCCTGGCTGACCGCGCCGATCAATGCCGCTTCGATGATCACCATGCGGCGGACCTGCCGCCGGTCGGCGCCCGTGAGCCGCAGCAACGACAGCTCGCGGCGGCGCTCGAGCACTAGCGTCAGCAGGGTGCCGGCGACACCCAGCATCGCCACGACGATTGCGATCAGCTCCAGCGCGTAGGTGATCGCGAACGTGCTGTCGAACACCCGCATCACTTCTTCGCGAAGGACGCGGTTGCTGAAGATGAAAGCACGATGCCCTTCGTCGAGCCGCTCGAGTATCTCCATCCGAACCCGTTCGGGATCGGCGCCTGGCTTCAAGTACGCCGAAACCCCGCTCGGTGCCAGGTCGCCAAAGTGTTTGCGCAGCGTGTCGCGATCCATCACGACGACCCCGCGGTCGCTCGCGTAATCGAAATAGACGGCGGCAACGCGGAACGGACGCGTTCCCTGCGGCGTCGGGATGTCAACGATGTCGCCCTCGCGTTTGCGGTAGCGGGATGAAAACGGTTCGGAGACGATGACGGCATCCTGCCCGATCGCATCGCGAACCGCGTCGCGGGCGTTCGCCGGACTCTTGAACAACAGGCCGCCGCGGTCGAGAACGACTGCGTAGGACCCGCCGGCGAGGACGGCGAGGTTGCCTTCATAGACGAAATCCAGATTGCGAAAGCGATCGATCGCCACCACGTCAGGATGGGACGATACGGCGGCGATGACGTCTTCGGACAGCGTTTGCTCCGAGCCTACAGTCGGCCTGATGCCGGGACCGATGAACAGATCGGCCTTGATCGTCTGGCTGACCCAGTAGACCACAGTGTCGCGGAAGCTGCCGATCATCACCGCGATCGCCACCAGCATCGACAGGCTGACCGCGAGTGCGGCCACCGAGATCGACAGCCGCGGAATCGCCGAGACGAGGTTGGCGTGGGCCAGCAGGCCTTCGACGCCAAAGCGACGCAGTCCCGAGCGGCCGAGCCTCGCCAGCACATACATGATCGCCGGCACCAGGAACGCGGCGCCAATCACGATCGCGAACGACGACACGTAGCCGAAAATCGGACGCCGGTCGATCGGCGGCAGCTGCGCGAGCGCGTAGGCAAGCCCGAGGAACGCCGCCGCGATCAGCAGCGCAGCTGGCTTGAATCGCACGCGCATGTCGAGCTTGTCGTGGCCGCGCATCGCCGCCGTTGGCGGCACGCGGCTGGCCTCGAGCGCCGGGATCGCCGCGGCGATCAGCGACAACGGCAGACCGATGGCCACCGCCATCCACACGTGGCCGGCGTGCATGTCCGGAGGCGTGGCCACCGCCGCGATATACAGCGTGCTCACCGTACGCGATGTCATGGTCACCGCCGCATCGGCAAGCAGCCTGGCAAGGGCGAGGCCGGCGGCAATGCCGGCAACGGCCAGGACGCTTGCTTCGCCGAGGAAGAGCAGCAGCACCTTGCGGCGTGTCAGCCCGAGCGCGCGCAGCGTGCCGATCTCCTGCCGGCGCGCCACCACCGAAATCGTCACGGTGTTGTAGACCAGGAACAACCCGACGATCAGCGCGATCCACGACAGCGCCGTCAGGTTGGCATGAAACGCGGCGAGCATCGTCTCGACCTGCTCGCCGCGCCGGCTTGGCCGTTGCGCCGACAGGCCTGCCGGCAGGCGCGCGGCGATCGCCGCCAGCGTTCCCTCGAGGTCCGCGCCATCGGGCAGCCGCACGTCGAGCCGATCGACGCGTCCCAACCGCTCGAACGCCAGCTGCGCGGCAGCAATGTCCATCAGGATGAAATTGCCGTCGAGCACGCGCGCTGGCCCTTCATTCTCGAGAATGCCGCGCACGACCAGATCGACGATGCGATCGCCGACCATCAGCCGCAACGGTGCCCCCACGTAATAGTTGCGGCGCCTCGCCAGCTTTTCGGTGATGACGACCGATTGCGCGCTGGTCAGAATTTCGAGGAACTGTTGCGTGTTGAAGTCGTTCGCACCGTGGTTGGCGCCCTCCGCCTGCAGCAGCTGGTAGTCCCTGAACGGCTGGTCGCGAAGAATGTCGACGCCAAGGACCTTGACGGCTTCAAGCTGCCGTCGGGATACCAGTGTCTTCGGATCGCCGGCGACCAGCGCGGCGCTGCCCTCGATCACCGGGCTGACCATGCCGTATTCACCAAGCCACAACAGCTCGGGAATCAGGTTTTCCTCGATACCGGTGCCGGCACCAAGAATCTCGATCCCGGTCTTCCCGGCAACGGTCTCCAGCGCCGTCTCGAAACCGCGCACCGAGGCGGCGTTGGTCAGTTGAATGGCGATCACCACGGCAATGCCGAGCGAGACGCCTATCACCGTCGTGATGGTGCGGATCTTCTCCGCAAGCAGCGGCCGCAGGATGAACTGCCTAAACAGTCGCAAAGCGGCCGTCCCTCATCTTCAGCACTCGCGACGCGGCGGCGGCGACATCGGCTGCGTGCGTGGCGAGCAGCACGGTAACGCCGGTCTCGCGATTCAATTCGCTGATCAACGCCAGCACGTTGGCGCCATTTTCGCTGTCGAGGTTGCCGGTGGGTTCGTCGGCGACCAGCAACGACGGCTTGTGGATCAGCGCGCGGGCGATCGCCGCCCGCTGCATCTCGCCGCCGGAAATTTGCTGCGGATAATGATTCAGGCGGTGGGTGATGCCGACACGATCGGCCAGCTGGCGGGCGCGCTGCTCGGCGGCCGACGACTTCACGCCGGCGAGCAATGACGGCAGCGCGATGTTGTCGCTGACCGTCAGGGTTGGCAGCAGGTTGAAGAACTGAAACACGAAGCCGACCTGCTCGCGGCGCACCCGGGTCAGGTCGTCATCGCCGAGTGCCGCCAGATCGCGATCGTTCAGTCGGAGGGTGCCGCCGCTCGGCCGATCCATCGCGCCGCACAGATGCAGCAACGTCGACTTGCCGCAGCCCGACGGCCCCATCAGCGCGACGAACTCTCCGGCGGCCACTTCGAACGACACGCCGGCGAGCGCTGCGACGCGCGCGTCACCGGTCGTGTAGATTTTCTGGAGATTCGAAGCGGCCAACAGGGGCATGTCGTCCCATGTTAGTCCGCGCTACGCGAGCCGCGGACTCACGGCAGCACGGAGCCCAAAAAATCAGGCTCCGTGCTGCCGTGGCCCGCCGGTGATCAGAAGTTGAGTTTGGCGCCGATCCTCGCCAGCCGTGGCGGCACGATGCTGAGCGGCCGGTTGAACGCGGTGCCGGAGCTCCACTGGAGGTTCTGCGCCGGGTTGGCGTTGAACATGTTGTAGAAGTCGAAGAACACCGAGATGTCACGGCTGCTGAAGCGGTGCGTCTTCTCGACGCGCAGGTCGGTGATCAGGATCGCATCCTGCCGTCGGGTGCCGATCGGCTCGGCCAGGAAGCGCACGCTGCCATAGCTGAGCGTCGAGCTGAAGGTGCGCCCGAACGGAATGCCCTGCTGGTAGCGCATCATCGGCGAGAACGAGATGTCCCAGAACGGCGAGTTCCAGGTGCCGTTCAACTTGACCGTCTGGCGGTCGTAGACGAAGCGGCCCTTGTCGGTGTTGATCTCGTCGTTCGGGTTGACGACCAGCGCGTTGCCGCGAAC
>DASPNQ010000143.1:0-44287 GCA_035626435.1 Vicinamibacterales bacterium | reverse complement strand
GCTGCTGATGCTGGCCGCCGCACGACTCTACCGCGATCGCCGTATCGCCATACTCGCGGGCGTCGTCCTCGCGGTCACGATGCTGCACGTCCGCACCTCGCACTACGCCACCGTCGACGTCGCGGCGACGTTCTGGATGCTTGCGGCGATTTGGATCGTATCGATCGAGATCGATGCCGGGACGGTGCCACGCCTTTCGCGTGCGGTGGCCGCCGGCCTGCTGTGCGGCGTTGCCGCCGGCACTAAGTACCATCTGGCACTGGTGCTGCCGGCGGTAGGCGGCGCACTAATCCTCGCGCAACGTCGCCACGGGAGCCACCGCAGCATCCGCATCGCCGCGGCGATCCTGCTCGGCGGTCTCGCCGGCTTCTTCGCATCGAATCCGTTCGCGATCGCTGATTCGGCGACGTTCGTGACCGGCATTCGGGATCTGCTGCAGCACTACGACCAACCGCGGCTGCATCCACGCAATCACGGCGACAACAACTGGTGGTTTTTTCTCGCGACGCTCGCGCGGGGCGAGAGTGACGCGGTGGCGATGGCGACCGCCGCGCTCGGCGGCCTGGTGCTGATGAAAACAGAGCGACGTCCGGCAGTTGCGATGCTGTGGGCGCTGCCGATCGCGCTGTTTGCATATCTCTCGTCGAAGCACGCCAACCACATTCGCAACCTGCTGCCGCTGGTGCCGTTCCTGGCGCTGGCCAGCGCGATCGGCACCGTCGCATTGATCGACCGGGCAGGACATGCGGCCGCGCGCCAATGGCTGACGGCCGCAATCGCGGTTTGGCTTGCGACGGCGACCTATCGAGTGGTTCGGCTCGATGCGGTGATGTTGGCCGCGGACTCGCGAGAAACGGCGGCGGCGTGGCTCTCACAGCATCTGCCGCCGACGGCACGCGTCGCGCTCGAGCGCGAGCTGTGGGCCAATCCAGCGCTGCCGGCGGGCGTCGAAGGCGTGGTCCTCAACCTCGCCGATCATACGCTCGCGTCGCTCACGGAACTCGGCGCCGACTATGTGGTGATGAACTCGGTCTCGTATCGGGCCTACTTCAAGTATCCCGAGCGAATGCCGGATCGAGCGAGCCACTATCGCAGGTTGATGGAGGATCTGCGGAACCACGCCACCGAGGTGGCGGTGTTTCAAGGCGCGCAGGTCGATGTGCCGATCAACGACGAGCTACCGAACCCCGACATCCACGTCTTCCGGCTAGCGAGGTAGCTCCGCTTCCTGCAAGCCCCAACGGTGCCGCGCCGACCCTTCAGGTCCGACAAAAGCCTCACAGATCTGGAGGCGTCTGCCGGCCAGCATCGCCCCGGCTCCCGGATCCACGCGTGACACGAGCCACGACACCTCGCCGGTGACCGGCTCGCAAACCACGTCCTCTGGCACCGGCACGACTGTTGAAGAATCTCGAAGATACGCGGCGATGGCCTGGGCCTGACGGACACGAATCGAGTATGCGACGCCGTAGGCTCCACCGACGCCAACCGTTGCGCCGCCCCTGACGAACAACCAGTTCTGCATCGTGATCGTCAGGACCAATAGCGCCGCCACGTAGAAAACGCGCGCACCACGTAACGCCGCCGCAACGCCACGAGGCAGCGTCGAATCGAACACGCCCGCGGCCAGCAGCACGGGCAACGGCATCACGATCAGCACGTAAAACGGCAGGATCGGCACGCGCGCCACGATGAAGATCACCGTTACCAACAGCCACCACAGGCCGATCACCGGCAGCCTCCCCGGCCACCGCAGCCATCGGTAGACGCCATAGATCGCCAGCGGGCCGCCGAGCCACACAGCGAGCCGCAACGATTCGCGACGTACCGGGTCGGCGAGAAAATCATCGCGATTGGGTCGAAAGAAATACAGCACGTCCACCGGACGCACCTGGTTGGCAATCGCCCACGGCATGTCGAGCGTCATCGACGGCAGCATCGGGCGCTCCTGTAAGGTCTTGGCCGGCACTGTCCAGAGATACGAGAGGTAGGGCACCCACATCAGCAGCACAAGTGCCGCCGCCGCCGCTATTAGTACCAGGATGGTCCAGCGCGGTGCGTTCCATCCGGACGGCGCCTCAGATCGCCGGTCGCGCATCTGCTGCAGAACAAAGGCGACGCCGAGAGCGGCCAGCGCCAGCGGTCCGGACTGATGCAGCTGCCCCAGAAAGACGACGGCCAACAGCAACAGCAGCACGCCGCGCCATCGCCGGCCCGAGCGCAGCCATTCAATGGACCACAGCGTCAACACGACGCCGACGATCAGCAGGTTCTGCGTCCAGATCTTGCGGCTGAACATCACCGTAAATGGGTTGACCGCGAGAATCGCGAGCGCCATCAAAGCGGCTCCCGTGTCCGCGTGCCGCCGTAGCCACCGCCATATGGGATACAGGCACGCCACGTTGATGAGCGCGATGACGCGGGTGACGGCCACTGGATCGTCGGCGACGCGGCTGATCGCGGCGAGCAGCCACGTGAACAGCGGTCCGTTGCCGATGTTTGCCGAGCTCGGCATGCCGTGGGTCGGCCACTCGCCGGTCAGCCACGGCGGATGCAACGCCAGGTCGATGCCGAGTTGAAGCGCGCGTTGCTCGTCGCCCTTGAACTCCATCTCGCCGAGGCCCCGCAGCCGCAGCCAGGCACCGACACCGATCAGCGCGCCCGCGATCGCCAGCTCGATTGGCCGGCGGCCCTGCGCAGGAATCATTCCTGCGACTCGTATTGATCCTTCAACCTGGCAACGACCGTCGGATCGGCGAGCGTCGTGGTGTCGCCGAGCGTTTTGCCCTCCGCGATGTCGCGCAGCAGGCGCCGCATGATCTTCCCTGAACGGGTCTTCGGCAGGTCGGCGGCGAAAATGATGTCGTCCGGCCTGGCAATTGCGCCGATCTTCTGCGCGACGTGTTTCTTCAAATCGTCGGCGAGCGAGGCCGAGGCCGACACGCCTTCCTTGACCGTGACGAACGCGGCCAGGGCCTGCCCCTTGATCTCGTGCGTGCGGCCGACCACCGCGGCTTCCGCAACCTTCGGATGATCGACGAGCGCGCTCTCGACCTCCATTGTCCCGATGCGGTGGCCGGCGACGTTCAAAACATCGTCGACGCGGCCGAGCAGCCAGTAATAGCCCTCGTCATCCAGTTTGGCGCCGTCACCGGTGAAGTAGACGTCGCGGCCCCAGCGGCTCCAGTACTGCTTCACGTAACGATCGTGATCGCCGTAGATCGTGCGCAGCATCGACGGCCACGGCCGCGTGATGGCGAGCAAGCCGCCGCCAACGGGAACGGCGTCGCCTTTGTCGTTGAGGATCTTCGCGCTGATGCCGGGAAACGCCTGCGTCGCCGATCCGGGTTTGGTGCGCGTGATACCGGGGAGCGGCGTGATCATGATGGCGCCGGTCTCGGTCTGCCACCAGGTATCGACGATCGGACACCGGCTGTTGCCGATATGCAGGTGGTACCATACCCACGCCTCGGGGTTGATGGGTTCGCCGACGGATCCCATCAGCCGCAGCGAAGTGAGATCGTGTTTCGCCGGCCACTCGGTGCCCCACTTCATAAAGGCGCGGATCGCGGTGGGCGCGGTATAAAACACAGTGACGCCGTAACGCTCGACGATCTCCCAGAGGCGATCCTTTTGCGGCCAGTCGGGCGCGCCTTCGTACATCACCACCGTCGCGCCGTTGGCCAGCGGGCCATAGACGACGTAGCTGTGACCGGTCACCCATCCGATGTCGGCGGTGCACCAGTAAACGTCCTCGTCCTTGAGATCGAATACCCACTTGGTCGTGGCGTAAACGCCCGTCAGATAGCCGCCGGTCGTGTGCACGATGCCCTTCGGTTTGCCCGTGGTCCCCGACGTGTAGAGGATGTAGAGCAGGTCCTCAGCATCCATGGCTTCAGCGGGACAGTCGTAGGCGGCATCCTGCATCAGCCGGTGGTACCAGAGGTCGCGGCCTTCCTTCACATGAATCTGCAGCGCCGATGACTGCAGCCGCTGCACGATGACAACGTGCTCGATCGATGGCGTGTGCTCGAGCGCCTCGTCAGCGGTTTGCTTGAGCGGCACAATCTGACCGCGGCGCCAGCCGCCGTCGGCGGTGACCAGCAGCTTGCACTGTGAATCGTTGATGCGATCGCGGAGCGACTCGGCGCTGAAGCCGCCGAACACCACCGAATGAACGGCGCCGATCCGCGCGCATGCGAGCATGGCAATCGCCAGCTCGGGAATCAGCGGCAGATACAGCGCGACGCGATCGCCCTTCCTGATGCCGAGCGACTTCAGGACGTTCGAGAACTGGCAGACCTGCCGGTAGAGATCGAAGTAGGTCAGCGTGCGGCGATCGCCCGGCTCACCCTCCCAGATGAACGCCGCCTTGTTGCGGCGCGCCGTGCGGACATGCCGGTCGAGGCAGTTGGCGCTGACGTTCAGCGTGCCGCCGACGAACCACTTGGCATCCGGTGCCTTCCATTCGAGTACTTTCGACCACGGAGTGATCCACTCGAGCTCCTTCGCGAATCCCGCCCAGAACGCCTCGGGATCCCCGGCCGCTCGCTCGTAGATCGACGCATCGTTGATCAGCGCCCGCGATCGAAATTCATCGGACGGCGCAAAGCTGCGATCTTCCTGGAGCAGCGCTTCGAGCTCTGGTGAGACCTTTTCCGGCATAGGTTCGGAGTATAGCCGGGAGTCGGCGAGTCTTCACGCCTCGCTCATTTCGTGCCGTACCAGCGGAAGCGTTTTGGACGAAGCCTGATCAGATCGAGCGCTGAGGCCGCGTGCTGAATCATGCCGGCCTCGACGCGGTGCGACTTCGCGGTCGCGGCGTCCTGCAACGCGCGCTCGCACATCAGGTTGACGAGCCGCGGAATGCCCGCGGACAGGTGATAGATCGTCTCGACGGCGTCCGCCGCGAACGTCACGCCGCCGCCACCCGCCGTCCCGAGACGATGCGAGATGTAGCGCTCGCATTCATCGCGCTCGAGCGGCAGCAACCGGGCGCGCACCGCCGCCCGTGACTCGAGCGGCGCCGGCATCAGCGGCGTCCCCGCGATCGATGGCTGTCCGGCCAGCAGAAATTGCAGCACGTGGTCGCGATTGGCATCGAGCATGGCAATCTCGACCAGTTGATCTTTGGTGGCGCTTGGCAGGCTGTGGGCTTCGTCGACGATCAGCACCGCACCGTCGCTCGACGCGCTGAGCTGCTTCAGAAAGCTGTCGAACTGTTCGACCAGCTGCCGCCGCGTCATGCCCCGCAATCGTCCCTGACGAGCATCCTCGGCCGGCACCGCGCCAAGATCCTGCAGCATCAGCCGCAGCAGATCGTCCGGCGACAGTAGCGCATTGCCGACGAGGGCCGCGCGCGACTTGCGCTCCTGCAGGTCGAGCACGGTCCGGCACAGCGTCGTCTTGCCGACGCCAAGGTCGCCCATTACCACGACGATGATGTCGCGCCGCGTGATCGCCGCCGACACCGCATCGAAAACGCGGCCGTGTGAGCGGCTGCGAAAGTAGAATTTCGGATCGGGCGTCAGGCTGAACGGGCGCTGCGTGAAGCGGAAAAAGGCCTCGTAGTCCACCGCATTGCCGCTTATCGGCGCGGCCGGTGAAAACGTTATTCGGACGGAATCGGCGGAGGTACGACCGGCGGCGGGCTCTTCTTGAACAGCATCGCGCCGAGGATGCCGCCGAACATGCCGAACAGCGTGCTGACCACGAGCATGACGAAGAACCCTAACAGCAGTCCGATGCCGATTGCGGGAGCGCCGGACATGCTTTCGAGCAGCGCCCGAAACTCCGGCGCGACTTCCGACGCATTCTCCAGCGCCCGCTGGGTCATCGCCTGCTGAATCGGCGCCATCATCGTGCTGATCGGGATCGACACGATCAACCAGACGAACGCGCCGGCCAGGCCGGCCAAAAGCCCCACCACAGCGCCATCGCCGACCTGCACCGGTTCCGCGTGGTTGGCCTGCATCAAATACGCGGCGAGCGCCCCGCCGAACAGGATCCACGCACAGCAACAGTTGGCGAGATTGATCACCGGCAGCGCCGAGAGCACGCCGATCGTCACACCACCAAGTAACGCCGGTTGAAGCTTGGCTGGGGCCATGGCTGTCGCGACTGCGGCCTAATCGTAATACTCACGCCCGAGATGGGTGATCATCTCCTCACCCTTCAAGTAGCGCAGCGTGTTCTTCAGCTTCATCAGCTGAATGAACAGGTCATGCTCCGGATACAGATCCTTGGCATGCATCGGCGCCTTGAAATAGAACGACAGCCACTCCTGAATGCCGGACATGCCGGCGCGCTTCGCGAGATCGAGGAACAGCGCCGCATCGAGCACGATCGGCGCGGCCAGGATTGAATCGCGGCACAGGAAGTTGATCTTCAACTGCATCGGATAACCGAGCCACCCGACGATGTCGATGTTGTCCCAGCCTTCTTTGTTGTCACCGCGCGGCGGGTAGTAATTGATGCGGACGACGTGCGAGATGTCCTTGTAGAGCTCGGGATAGAGATGCGGCTGGAAGATGTAATCGAGCGCCGATTTCTTGCTTTCTTCCTTGGTCTTGAACGATTCGGGATCGTCGAGCACCTCGCCGTCGCGGTTGCCAAGAATGTTGGTCGAGTACCAGCCCTTGACGCCAATCATCCTCGCCTTGAGCCCGGGCGCGATCACCGTCTTGATCAGCGTCTGCCCGGTCTTCATGTCGTTGCCGGCCAGCGGCGACTTGGTTTGCGCGGCGAGCTCCAGCATCGCCGGAATGTCGGCCGTCAGATTCGGCGCGGCGTTCGCGAACGGCAGGCCCTCCTTGAGCGCAGCGTAGGCGTAAATCATGCTCGACGGAATCGAGTCGTCGTTGAGCTCGAGCCCCTTCTCGAAGGCCGCCAGCGACTGGTGCACCGGCCCTTCCTTCATGTAGACCTCGGTGCTGCCGCACCAGATCATCACCAGGCGATTGCAGTTGTGGGTCTTCTTGAAGTTGCGAATGTCGGCAATCAGCTGCTCGGCCAGATCCTTCTTGTGCTTGCCCTTCTTGACGTTCGGACCGGACAGGCGTTTCACGTACCGCTGATCGAACACCGCGGGCATCGGCTTGATCGCCTCGAGCTCGGGCCGAATCGAATCGAGCAGCGACCGTTCGAGCACGCCGGCGGTGCACCCTGCCGCGTAACAGTCCTCTTCGAAAATGTCCCAACCGCCGAAGACGATGTCGTCGAGGCCGGCGAGGTTGACGAAATCCTTGATGCGCGGAGAGCGGTTGTCGGTGCGCTTGCCCAGGCGAATCGTGCCCATCTGTGTGAGCGAGCCGATTGGTTGCGCGAGGCCCTTACGGATGGCCAGCACACCGGCAATGGTGGTCGTGCTGACCGCGCCGAGACCGACCAGCAGAACGCCCAGTTTTCCCTGGGCGGGAGCGATTTCTAAGCCTTGTTTCACCTTGGAAAGATATCACGGCAGAGCCGTCCCAACGGTCGTCGGCGCGGCCGTCGCAACGTAGGTCTATGATGGTTCGTGCTCTTTCTGCTCCGCATGCTGACGCGTCACAAGGGCGTGCGATCGATGGATCCGTTGCAGGTGTCGATGACCGGCGTACGCATGGGCGAGCGGTTCCTGCTGATCGGCTGTCACGATCGCGCGCTGCTCTCGGGACTGGCGTCGAAGGTCGGCCTCAGCGGCGGTGCGGCCGTCGCCGGCTTCGATGATGCGCAAGTCAAGCGCGCACACGCTGTCGGATCGAAGATCGGCGCGCTAATCGAAACGCACAAGGTCGACGCGCGAACACTGCCCTTCGACAGCGACCAGTTCGACATGGTCGTCGTCGACGACACCAGTGCTGCTTTTGCCGGACTGGACGCAGATACCCGCATCGCCTGCCTGAGCGAGGCGCGGCGCGCGGTTCGTCGTGGCGGGCGGATCGAAGTCGTCGAAGGCGCCACGAAACGCAGCGCCGGCTACGACGTGCAGCGCGACCTGGCCACCGTTGGCTTCACGCCGGTCCGGCTCCTGGCCGAGCGCGATGGGTTCCGGTTCATCGAGGGCCTGAAGACCGCCTGAACGCTCAGGCAACCACGGTGCTCGCGTCGTTGCGGCGGCGAGACCGAATCAACTGCGCCCGCACTTTCCCGAACGCCAGCTCATCGCCATTACCGAGTTCGGTCGAGCCCGTGATGGGAACGCTGTTCACGGTGGTGCCGTTGCGGCTGCCGAGATCCGCGATCGTCACCCTGACGCCGCTGACTTTGATCAACGCGTGTTTTCTGGAGACGCTGGCATCGTCGATGTAGACGGCGCAGTCTTCGTCGCGGCCGACGGCGTGTTCGCCGGCGGCGAGAGCAATGCGACGATCGCCGATTTTCAGAAACGTTTGCGCGCCGCGGCCGTCGACTTCCGGACCGGAGCGCGATTCGACCACGTCGGCGGTGAAGCTATAGCCGATACCGTGGTGGGTTTTGATGATTGCGGTGCCGGCCGCGCGGTCGCCGAATGCGTGGCGGACCTCGGCGACGATCACCGGCAAATTACCCTCGACGACAAATGTGTCCGGCCACAGCGCTTCCATCAGTTCCGCCTTGCTGACGACGCGTGGGCGCTGCTGCACGAGGAGCGACAACAGCTCGAACGCTTTCGGCGACAAGTGCAGCTCCTTGCCACGGCTGCTGAACTCGCGCCGGATGGTATCCAGCCGGTAATCACCGAATGTGTAACGCATGCCCTTGCATCCTCACGTCCTTAGCAAAACCCTAGAAGTGCCCAAAGACATGGCCCGACAGGGTGGCGTACCGTCGCAGCCATGGAAACGCTCACCCGCCGTGAACAACAGATCGCCGAGGCCGTTTCCCGCGGCCTTACCAACCGACAAATCGCCACCGAGCTCGGCATCAGCCCCGAGACCGTGAAGCGCCACCTCGCGACCATTTACGACAAGCTCGCTCTGCCGGGACGACTGGTGCTGGCGCTGCACGTCGTCCGATCACGAGACAGCGGCGCCAGCGCCGTCGCATCATAAGTGCGTCGTCGTGGGCGGATCATCGCCGGCTTCGACGATGTACCACCCTTTGACCTGGCCGAACTCGATCTCGTCGCCATCGTTCAGTTCGGTCGCGTGCGCGATCGGCGTACCCATGACGGTCGTGCCGTTCTTGCTGTTGAGATCCTCCAGTGTCGCGCGCTCGCCGGCGATGGTGATGCGGGCGTGGTGCCGGGAGACGCTCGCGTCGTTGATGTAGACAACGCTGCGAGGATCGCGACCGACCGAGTTGATGCCAGGCGCAAGAAGGTAGCGGCGGTTGCCGATGCGAAAGGACCGAACCATCGCGTTATGTGCGTGGGCCTCCGGTCACCGAACGGAACAGCGCGAAGCGGGCCGGCGCGGTCGGCTTGCTCATGGGGTGCATCATAGATTGGACGGACTGTCCTTAAACCACCACAGATTGCAGGGGCGAGTGGCCCAAAGATTCGTGGTTTCCGGCCGAAAAGACGGATTGTGGAATCGCAGTCCGCCGCGCCACGACGGCAGGGATATTGCGATGAACCGGGCACAACCCATGCTTCGTTCCGTACCGCCAGACGTTTATACCGCTCGCGACATCGCGCAGACGGCCGGGGTTTCGGAAGCCCTCGTCCTCCAGCTCGTCGCTCGTGGTGAGATTCGCTCCGTCGCGGCGCAGCTGCCTGTAGCCATCGACCCAGAACTCGGCTCGTTTGTCGCTCATGACGAAGCAGTGCGGGCCGTCCGTGCGCTGAGGAACGGCTCGCCGGTTGGTGTCGCCGCCGGCGGTGGATTTGGGCGAGAGTTGTTTGCGCAAGCGGTCGCCCCCAAACGGGCGGCCACGCTGCCGATGATCGTCTCGACAACCGTTCACGGCCTGGCAATCGCCTCGATTCTCTTCATCACCAGCTTGGGTTTCGCGGTGGCCGACGAGCGGACGGATTCGATTCCAGAGCCGGAGCCAATCCGCATGGTGTTTCTGGCGGTGCCGGGGCCGGGTGGCGGCGGGGGCGGCGGCGGGCTGAAAATGAAGACCCCACCGCCACGAGCGGAGCGGAAAGGTCTGCAGAAAATCAGCAGCCCGATCCCGGCGCGCACGCTACCGCCGCCGATGCGGCCCGCGCCACGACCACCCGAACCACCGAAGCCACTGGAGGCGAAGCAGCTGCCACCGGTGATGGCGCCGATTCCGACGAAGCCGGCCGAGACTCAGGATCGCGAAGGCGTGCTCGCCAAGGCGCCCGAAGCGCCGCCCAGCCAGGGCCCTGGCACCGGCGGTGGGGCCGGCACCGGTCAGGGCACCGGCCTCGGTCAAGGCGACGGCACGGGTATCGGTGAAGGCTCTGGCGGCGGCTACGGCGGCGGACCATTCCGCCCTGGCAGCGGCGTCGAACCGCCGCGGCTGCTGCGTGAGGTCCGCGCCGACTACACCGATGAAGCGCGACGCGCGAACATCGAAGGTGAAGTGGAGCTCGAAATCGTCGTCCGGCGTGACGGCACGGTCGGCGACGTGAAGATCGTGCGCGGTCTGCGCGGCGGTCTCAACGATCGCGCGGTGCAGGCCGTGCGCCAGTGGAGATTTGCTCCCGGCCGCATGAAGGGCGTGCCGGTCGATGTGGTCGTCGAAGTGGGAGTGGAGTTCCGGCTTCGCTGAAGTCGTGAAGGGGTTATGGACATCACCTTGCTGGCAATTACCGTCGTCTCGTTGATCGTCGCGCTCGTGATGAGCGTCACGGCCTGGCGGCTGGCGCGCGCGGAGAAGAAGCGATCGGCGGCGCGCGTGGCGGCCCTATCGCTGGCGGCCGCGGACGATCGCACGGCATCGGACCACGCCTTTCCTTCGCGCGAGGCGTTCGTCGCTGCGACGCGGCCGGTCAAAGCACCATGGTCTGCCCCACGCACCGCGGCAGAACTACCGCTCAATCAACCAACCGCCGAGACCGTCCACGCGGCGGTGGCCCCCAGCTTCACCCATGCGACCGGTTTTCTCGGCGCGTCCGAGTTGCCGCGTGACAATGGCGGACGTCAGAAGTCGCTTGGCTTCGCAGCTGCCGTTCTGTTGCTGGTGTTGTCCGGCGGCCTGCTGTGGATGATGTCGGGCTCACGGGACACGAACGCGGTCGCGGCGTCGTCCACAGCACCGCTGGAGCTGGTGTCGTTGAATCACGAGCGTCAGGATCAAAAGCTGGCGATCTCGGGACTCGTTCGTAATCCGGCCAGCGGTACAGCGGTCGAACAGCTTTCGGCGGTCGTCTTCCTGTTCGATCGCGCGGGGACATTCGTCACCAGTGCGCGCGCGAATGTGGATTTCCTGAAGCTCGGCGCCGGCGACGAATCGCCATTCGTGGTGTCGCTCGAGGCGCCGGCAACGGTGGCGCGTTACCGGGTCAGCTTCCGAACGGATGAAGGTGTCGTGCCGCACGTCGATCGACGCGAGAAAAATTAAGAGTTAAAAGTCAAAAGTTCAAAGTTAAAAGTTATGCGCCGCAATCGTTATCACATCATCGCGTCTGGCGGTCTCCTGTTCGCACTCGCTACGAGCCTGGCGGGTCAGGAGCAGGGCGGTTTCAAGTTCAAGAGCGGCGTCGAGCTGATCAACGTCACCGCGACCGTGACGGATCGCTCGGGGCGTTTTTACGACCGCCTGCGCAAAGAGGATTTCATCGTCTACGAGGACAACCAGCCCGTCGAAATCACGCATTTCAGCGCGGAGCGGACGCCCGTGAGCCTCGGCATCGTCGTGGACAGCAGCGGCAGCATGGCCGGCGACAAATGGTCGGCGGCGGTGAATTCCATCGATCGTTTCTTCCGCATGATGAACAACGATCTCGATGAGTTTTTCCTGTATCGCTTCAGCGCGAATGCGGATCTGGTCGCGGACTGGACCAACGATCGCAATCGCCTGGCTCACGCAATCGGCCGCGTGCACCCGAACGGCGGGACGGCGATGTACGACGCGGTGGCCGAAGCCGTGCCAATGGCGCAAGGCGGACAGAATCGCAAGAAGGCGATCGTGATCATTTCCGACGGCAACGACACGAGCAGCCGTGCCGGGGTCAGCGACGTCAAGCAGGTGGTGCGCGAAACCGAAGTGCTGGTGTATGCGGTCGGCATCGACGGCGACGGCACGCCGACGTTTCAACGGCCGCAGCCGCCCGTGCAGCAGCCGCCGCGCCTGCCGATCCCGATTCCATTTCCCGGTTCGGGCGGACGCGGCGGCGGGCGTATTCCGTTTCCTGGCAGCGGCGGCGGCGGCACCTTTCCGCCCGGCGGTCGTGGCGGCGGTGTGTATGCGAGCGGCGGCGACGATCGCGTCAACGTGATGGCGCTGCGTGAACTGACCGACGACAGCGGCGGCCGCACCGAGATCGTGCGCGACTTCCGCGATCTCGATCCGGCCATCAGCAGCATCGCGGACGAATTGAGCCAGCAGTATTACCTGGGGTATCCGAGTCCGGGACATCGCGACGGCCGCTGGCACACCATCCGCGTCGAGTTACGCGATCCGAATTTGAAAGTGCGCGCACGCAAAGGTTACGTGGCCACTCCATAGGACAGATCCGCCGGTACAACTCTGGCAGTAGCGCCCAGTGGGTTTTGGAGGTTGCTATGAAAACACTGTTCGCTGCCCTGTTGGCTTCGCTGATTGCGGCGAGTTCGCCGGCACGCGCCGCCAACCCCGACGACGCGCGGGCCGATACGCAGGGCGAACGAAAGGATCTGCAGGTCTTCAATGACATCGCGGATCAGGTCAACCGCTATACACAACTGACCATCTTCGACAGCATTTCCGCCTCTGTCGATCAGGGACGTGTTGTCCTGAGCGGCTGGGTGACGATGCCGTACAAGAAGGACGACCTGGAGCGGCGGGTGCGCAAGGTCGCAGGCGTGCTGCAGATCGACAACAGGATCGGCGTCCTGCCGGTTTCTCATTTCGATGACGAGCTGCGATTCCGAATCGGGCGCGCGATCTACAGCCACGCCTCGTTCTGGAATTACGCGACCATGGTCAACCCGCCCATTCGCATCGTCGTGAATCGCGGCCGGGTGTCGCTCGAGGGCGTCGTGCAGAGCAATGTCGAGCGGCAGTTAGCGCGCTCGCTGGCCTCGGGCTTCGGCGCGTTCGAGATCAGGAACGAGCTGAAGACGGACGCCGAAGTGCGGGAGTCGATCGAACGGAAATCGAACTAGGCGGCCGATTTCCTGGTCTTCACGAACCAGATGAATCCGGCGAAGGTGAAGGCCACGAGAACGGCCATGGCGCCGAACAGGGCGAGGGTGCGAACCAGAATCGACTGGGTTTCCATCCTCGCCACGACTTCGAGTGGCACGCCCTTCAGGCGCTCGCTGAGCAGCTGCTCCCACGCGATGATGTTGCCGCGTTGAATCGTCTTCGACGGCGAGTTGTGGAACGTCACCTTGCTGGGCAGGTGCAGGCGGATGGCGACGAGCTCGCTGCCGTCCCATCCGACATTGCCAACATCCTTGGCGGCTGAGGCTGCGGCGGTCTGCGCGATTTCGAATTCGCCGTTCCGTTGCTGGTAGCGATACGTCGACCAC
Organism: Vicinamibacterales bacterium; assembly: GCA_035626435.1. Taxonomy (GTDB): domain Bacteria; phylum Acidobacteriota; class Vicinamibacteria; order Vicinamibacterales; family UBA2999; genus 12-FULL-67-14b. The sequence continues at coordinate 30,734 of DASPNQ010000143.1, read as the reverse complement.
GCAAATGGCACGGCGTCGCCCAGCTTGCGGATGTCCGGTACGGTCAGCCGGATGTGCACGTAACGCCGGCCTTCACGCCGCGAGGTTGTGACGCTGGCGACGCGCGCCGCCGGCGACTCATACCATTCACGAACCACCTGCCGATCCAGCCGCGCGTTCGGGTCGACCGGCAGCGGCGCATCGCGTAACGCAACCAGCGCCGGCACCGAGGCGTTGACGTAGACGGTGGCCGAGCCGTCGAGCGAGAGAAAGACCTCTTCTTCGTATTCGTATTTTCTGGCGATGACGTTGCCGCACGCGATGGAGGCAAGGACGGCGATCAAGACCAGCGCGAACGCGAGACGCACTATCGAATAATATAAGACGACGCCCGTGACGCGGGCGTTTCCTCACCATCATGTCCGCCGGCCCGACCCTGTTCCTGATCGATGGCAGCAACCAGATGTATCGCGCGTATCACGCGATCCGCGGGTTGACGCGCTCGGACGGGAAATCGACCAACGCGACCTACGGTTTCATCACGATGCTGCGCAAGCTGCTGGCCGATCACCAGCCGCAGTACATCGTCGCGTCATTTGACTTACGCGGTCAGACGTTCAGATCGCAGGTCGCGGCCGATTACAAGGCGAACCGGTCGCCGATGCCCGGCGACCTCGCCGAGCAGGTGCCCTGGGTACACGAGGCCTGCGAGGCGATGGGCGTGCCAATTCTGACGCTCGAAGGCTATGAGGCCGACGACGTGATCGGCACGCTGGCGCTCAAAGCGGCGGCGCACGGCATGCAGGCGGCAATCGTCACCGGCGATAAGGACTTCTTCCAACTGGTTCGAGAAGGGGTGCGCGTCTATAACCCGAAGGACGAGGGCACGTGGTACGACGAGGAAGGCGTCAAGACCAAGTGGGGCGTCGCGCCATCGCAGGTGTGCGACGTCCTGGCGCTGATGGGCGACTCGATCGACAACGTCAAAGGCGTGCCGGGCATCGGCGAAAAAGGCGCCACGGAATTGATTGCCACCTACGGGTCGCTCGAAGCGCTGTTGCAGCATGCGCCGGAAATCAAGCAGAAGCGCTACCGCGAAGGGTTGCTGACATATGCCGATCAGGCACGGCAAAGCCGGGACCTCGTCACCATCCATACGGATTGTGACGTGCCGTTCGACGTCGAGCGGTTCCGTTTCCGCGGCGCGGATCGCGAGCGGTGTTACGCGCTGTTCTCGAAAATGGAGTTCCGTACGCTGGTTCCCGAATTCGCGCCGACCGCGTCAAGCGTCGTCAAGGACTATGCACTGATCGAGTCGGCGGAAGAGCTGCGGACGCTCGCCGGCGAGCTGCGAGCCGCGGGCAGGTTCAGCATGAAGGTCATCACCGATGGCACCGCACCGGTGCGCGCGACGCTGGTCGGCATTGCCCTGGCCAGTTCCGCAGCGAGGGCGCGGTATGTGCCGCTCGGTCACGAAGGTTTTGGCAGCGGTGTCGCGATCACCAAGAGCGATGCCCTGGCGATCCTCGCGCCGCTGCTGACCGATCCGGCGATCGAGAAGATCGGCCACGACTTGAAGGCGGACCTGATCGTGCTCGGCCGCCATGGCGTCGATGTCGTCAACCCGCAGGGGTTTGACACCATGCTCGCCAGTTACCTGGTCGACGCGAATCGATCGAGTCAGGAACTCGAGCCCATCGCACTCGAGCAGTTGGGATACAAGGCGGTCACCGAGGAACAGGTGCGCGGCAAGGGCGTAAAGGCGATGCCCTTCGCGCAGGTGCCGGTCGACAGCGTCCTCGACTACGCCGGCGAGCGGGCTGACATCGCCTTTCAATTGTCGGAGAAGCTGCGGCCCGTGCTCCTGCAGGACGAGCTCGAGACGATCTACCGCGAACTCGAGCTGCCGCTCGTGCCGATCCTTGCCGCGATCGAGCGCACCGGCGTGCGCGTCGACGTGCGATCGCTGGCATCCCAGTCGGCTGTGCTCGACCGCGAGATGGCCGACTTGAGCCGCCGGATCTTCGAGCTCGCCGGCGGCGAGTTCAATATCGGGTCGCCGAAGCAGCTGGCCGAGATCCTGTTCGAGCGGATGCAGCTGCCGGTGCTGAAACGCACTGGCACATCGCGCGCGCCATCGACGGCCGTCGAAGTGCTCGAGGAACTCGCGCTTCAGCACGAGGTGTGCCGGTTCATTCTCGACTGGCGCGGCTTGTCGAAATTAAAGGGCACCTATATCGACGCGTTGCCCGCGCTCGTCAACCCCGAGACCGGCCGCGTCCATACGCAGATCAGCCAGGCCGTAGCCGCCACCGGGCGCTTGAGCAGCAGCGATCCGAACCTGCAGAACATCCCGATTCGCACGGAGATCGGCCGCCGCATTCGCAGCGCCTTCATTGCCGACCCCGGCCACGTGCTGATCTCCGCGGATTACTCGCAGATCGAGCTGCGCGTCCTCGCGCACATGTCGGGGGATGAAACGCTCACCGAGGCGTTCAAACGCGGCGACGATATCCACGATCAGACAGCGAACAAGGTGTTCGGCGCCGACAGTCTGCTCGACCCGCACGAGCTGCGACGTCGGGCGAAGATCGTCAACTACGCGCTGCTGTATGGCAAGACCGCCTTCACGCTCGCGAAGGATATCGGCGTGTCACAGCAAGCCGCGCAGCAATTCATCGACGCCTATTTCGCCGGCTTCCCTCGTGTCCGCGCGTTCATCGACAAGACCCTGGAAGACGCGCAGGTGCGCGGCTACGTCAAGACGATGCTGGGGCGGCGGCGGCCGGTGCCCGAGCTGACCAGCCGCAACTTCCAGATACGCGCCGGGGCGGAGCGCATCGCCGTCAACATGCCGATCCAAGGCACGGCCGCCGATATCCTCAAGCGCGCGATGATCGACGTCGACGCAGCGCTCCGGGCGTCACACCCGCAGGCGCGCATGATCCTGACCGTTCACGACGAGCTGCTGTTCGAGTCGCCGGAAGACCAGGCTGATGATGTCGCTGCGCTCGTGAAAGAAAAGATGTCGACCGCGGTGAAGCTCGACGTCCCACTCGACGTCGACGCCGGCATCGGAAAAAACTGGACCGAGGCGAAAGGCTGAGTTCGGGAAAAGCAGTTACTTCCAGCGCTCTTTGACGACGGCCCATTCCCCTTTCAGCTCCGCCTCGGCTTGCGCGCGTTTGTCGGCGGGGATCGCGCGAACACGATCGGGGATGATCCCCTCCAGCACCAACCTGTCGAGATCAGCCCGTAGCGTCGCCGAACGCGCGCCGGCAAGACGGGCGCGCACCCACCCGGCAACAGCGGCATTCCAGGCTTCCACGGGCTCGCCTGCGCCTCGGGTGCCGACGACCAGCCAGTACGCAGCCGCGGCCGAGGATGGATCGCGGGAGAGCTCGCGCGTCATGCGGTCGCGGAGGCGCTGGAACGCGGCGATGCGCCCGTCCCGCTCGAGCGCGTCGCCGTGACGCTCCATCGCGCTTCCCCACCACTCGATCATCGCTTCCGCGTGCTGCGGGCCCAGCGAAATCGCTCGATCGATGCCGCTTTCGAACAACGCCGCCGCCGCTCCGTAGTCGTCGTCGAAGAACAGCGCCTCCCCGAGCGCCAACAAGAAATCGACGCTGTCGCGCGTATCGAGGTTCGAGACCCGCACGGTGCCAAGCGCATGACGCGCGGCCGACAGATCATCAGGATTGGCACGTTCCCGATACCGCTCGAGGTGAGCTCGTGCGAGGACCACGGCTCCGGCGTCGGCCGTCGCGGGATTTTTCTGTGCGACGGTCGCGGCGTCGATCGCCGCATCGAACTGCCGCTGGTTGTACAGGGATCGCGCGCGAGCCAGGTCGGCGCGCTGCGCGGCCGCGGAACCGCTCAGGCAGACCACCAGCGCCAAGGAAAGGATCGGGACTCTTCTGATCGCCTGGGCCACAGAAGACACAGATAACACATAATCTGGTGATGTTCGCGAAAGTCACGGTCGTGACGGCTGTGCTCGCGCTTGTGGTGCAGGACGCGGGGGTGCTGCAAGTCCGTGTGAACCTCCCGGACGCATCCGGCATCGCGACTCCGGTCGCGGGAGCCATCCTCCTCGTCAGCGACAACCCTTCGACGCGCGAGCCTCGTCGATTGCGCACAGGTCCTGATGGCGGCTTTGAAGTGAAGCTCAGTCCGGGGACCTACACGGTGGAAACCGACCGCGCGATCGCATTCGCGGGTAAAGGTTACGAATGGACCGTGATGGTCGATGTCACCGCCGGCCGGACGGCGATCGTCGAGCTCGGTGCCAGTAACGCCAACGTTGGTGAGCTACCCTCGAGCGACGGCGGCGACCCGCGGTTCGCACGGCTTCGGAACAGCGTCGTCGAAATTTGGACACCAACGACGCATGCGTCCGGATTTGTCATCGATTCACGTGGATTAATCGCGACGAGCTACCAGGCGCTGAATGGCGCAACCGACGTCGAGGTCGAGGCGACCACTAGCGCGGGACGCGTCAAAGTGCCGGGTACCGTCATTGTCAGCGACCGGTTTACTGGCGCGGCCATCGTCCGGGTCGACTCGGAATTGATCGCGGCGCCGCCGATCGGCGCGCGGTGTGGCCGCAGTGACTGGCCGGAGCCGGCGTACCGTGATGTCGTGAGCACGATCACGGCGGGTATCCTCGCGGATAAGGACGAAACGTCGGGCGAAGTCAGCCGTGTGACGGCGCAAGCCATCTACGCGGATCTTCGCATCGGCCGCGGTGAGGCGGGTGGACCGGTGTTGGATGCGGACGGGGACTTGATCGGCATCAGCGCGATTGCGACCAGCGATAAGGATCGCCACGCCGACGAGCGCTGGGTGATCCCAATCAAGTTTGCGTGCGATGCCCTTGCCACGGCGGTCAAGCTCGTTGAAACCGCGAGAAAGCCGCGATCCATCCGACTACCCATCGAGCCGCCGGTGGCATCATCGAAGCGGCGCGACGCGAACTCGCCGCGACCCATGCCTGCCACGCTGTCATCGTCGAATTTCGACATTGCGCTGATGACGCCTGCACACGCCCACATCGGCGACGCGATTGCCGGCCCGCGGTCCGATTTCGGTAACTGGGCGGAGTACGTCGCGGCGGCACCCGAAGTCCTGCTGATTCGTGTCACGCCGCAATTCGAGGAAGGATTCTGGAAGATGCTGGCGCGAGGGGCGGCCGCGACACAGGGCGTGGCGTTGCCGCCGCTACGCAGCTTCAGCGCCAACTTCCTGCGCATGCGCGCTTTTTGCGGAGAGACCGAGGTAACGCCGATTCATCCATTCGTGATCGAGCGTACGGTGGCGGGGAAAGGCGTCCTGAGAGAAGGGTTGTATGTGTTCGACAGAGAGGCGTTCGCCGGGTGCCCGACCGTCCGGTTGTCGATCTACTCGGAAAAGGAACCGCTGACCGCCGACAACAAACAGATTGACCCGAAACTGCTCCAGCAGGTCGCCAATTCTCTACAATAGTTGGCTGGCATGACCGAACCGGTGATCGTTCCGCGAGCCGAACACCCGATTTCGCGGCGCGACATCGATCCGGATGCATTGAAAGTGCTGTACCGGCTGCACGAGGCGGGCAACGTTGCCTACCTGGTTGGCGGCAGCGTCCGAGACCTGCTGCTCAGCCGACGGCCCAAAGACTTCGACATCGGCACGTCTGCGCATCCGTACCAGGTCAAGAAGCTGTTTCGGAACTGCTGGATCATCGGCCGCCGCTTCCGGCTCGCCCACGTCCGGTTCGGCACGAAAACCATCGAAGTCGCGACGTTCCGCCGCAACATACCGGCCGGCACCGAAAGTGAACCGCCGCCGGAACCCGTCGTTGCGAACGACGCATCCGCGCAGGGCCGCGCCGATGCCCAGCTGCTGCTGAAGCACGACAATACGTTCGGCACGCCGGAGGAGGACGCGTTCCGCCGCGACTTCACCATCAACGCGCTGTTCTACGACATCGCCAGCTACTCGATCATCGACTACGTCGGCGGCCTGCAGGATCTCAAGGACGGCCTGGTCCGTTGCATCGGTGATCCGAACGAGCGCTTCCAGGAGGATCCGGTCCGGATGCTGCGCGCGATCGTGATGGCGGCGCGCCTCAACTTCAGGATCGACCGGCCGGTTGTCGACGCCATCATCGAGCACCGCCGGTTGATCGCCACTGCGTCGCCCGCGCGGCTGATCGAGGAGTACTACAAGATCCTCCGGTCGGGGTATGCGGAGCAGACGTTCCGCATGCTCGCCGAACATCGGCTGCTCGATCCGATCACGCCGGAGCTGCAGAAAGGATCGAAGCAGCAGGCATTGTGGGATTCGCTCGCCGCTCTCGACGGCTATCGGCGGCGTTTCGACGCCGCGCCCGCCACACTGCGCAACCCGGTGCTGCTGGGGACGCTGCTGATCCCGCTGGGCCTGATGCCTCGGCACGAGCGGCGTTGGGAGCACGCGGACGAGGACGAGCACATCGACGGCAACGCCGCCGACGGCGTCGTGCGCAAGCCCAAATCCCGTCGGCCGCCGAAGGAACCGATCCTCAAGATCGGTACGCTGCCGATTGCACGCGGCGATACGGAACGCCTCAGGCAAGTGCTGTCGCTGCAATCGCGCATCGCGGATCTCGAATCGTCCCCGCGCGCGAAACGCGCGCTGATGCATCGAGGGCCTTTTGAGGATGCGCTGACCTGGTTCGAGATCCACGGCAACGCGCCTGCGGTGCTCGAACACTGGAAGGGATTCATCGAAGCGCTTGGCGACGAAGCGTTGGTCGCGCCCGCCGGCGGCGACGCGACGGACGACAGCGCCCAGCGACGGCGGCGCCGTCGTGGTCGCCGCCGCCGCGGCCGCGGCGCGTTCAAACGCGGCACGGGAAACGAAGATCCGGGAACCGGCCGCTAGCCGTTCTTCCTTTCGAATTCCTGCATGAACGACACCAGCGCGTCGACGCCTTCCTCAGGGAACGCGTTGTAAATCGAGGCACGCATGCCGCCCACGGAACGGTGGCCTTTGAGGCCGTCGAGACCCGCGGCGGTCGATTCCTTCACGAACTTCGCTTCGAGCTCTTCGTTCGGCAGGCGGAACGTAATGTTCATGCGCGAGCGGCTGGCCTTGTCGGCGGTGCCTCTATAGAAGCCGCTGCGATCGATTTCCGCATACAACTTGGCTGCCTTACGCTCGTTACGCTGGCCGATGGCGTCGAGACCGCCCTGCGCGAGCGCCCATTTCATCACCAGGCCCATCAGGTAGATACCGAAGCACGGCGGCGTGTTGTACATCGAGCCGTTCTCCGCGTGCACCGCGTAATTGAGCATGGTGTGCAACGATTTCGACGATCGCTGCAACAGATCTTCGCGGATGACGACCAGCGTGACGCCAGACGGGCCCAGGTTCTTCTGCGCACCCGCGTAGATGAGTCCGTACTTGGAGACGTCGATCGGCCGGCTGAACATGTCGGACGACGTATCGGCGACAAGGGGCACATCGCCTACCGATGGTTCCTTCTGCCACTCGGTGCCGAACAGGGTGTTGTTGGTCGTCATGTGGACGTAAGCCGCGTTCGGCGTCAGCGTGATCTCCTCCTGACGCGGAATCCGCGAGAAGTTTTCCTTCTCGGTGGTGGCCGCGATGTTGACGGTGCCGACGCGTTGCGCTTCCTTGACCGCCTTCTGCGCCCAGCCGCCGGTCACCAGATAATCGGCGGTGGCTCCCTGCGTCAGCAGGTTCAGCGGCACCATCGAAAACTGGAGCGACGCGCCGCCCTGGAGGAACAGCACCTTGTAATTGGCAGGAATGTTCCCGAGCGTGCGCACGTCCTGCTCGGTCTTCGCAAGGATCGCTTCGAAGGTTTTCGAGCGATGGCTGATTTCGAGAATCGACATGCCGACACCGGGCAGCGCCACCAGGTCGCGCTGCGCCTCTTCGAGCACGGCAACCGGAAGCACTGCCGGGCCCGCCGAGAAGTTGAATACACGCTGAGCAGTAGTAGCCATGGGTTTAGTTCCAGGAAATCGTGACACGGACCGTCGGATCATCCAAACACAGTCGTCCTGCTGTGCCTCACAGTTTTACCAGCTGTAGGTCGAGAATGTCGGCATTCCCTGACTGCATGGCGTCAAGCGCCCGCGCAGAGGGAGCGCCGTCGAGATTGATGCGTGCGACGGCCGCATGCGCGCCGTCGAAGATGATGTTCTCGGTCTCCTGCACGTTGAGCTGCGCCACGCGCAGGTATTCGAACACGTGCGCCAGGACGCCAGGCTTGTCGCGGTGGCGCACGACCAGCAGGTGCGTCGCCGGCGTCTGCTTGGCAATGTTTACGACGTTCGGCACTTTGCCGGTTTCTTTGAACGTGCGGATGATACGAACCGTTTCGGCGGCGATCGCCTCCTGCGCCTGATCGGTCGACGCGCCGATGTGATGCGTGCCATAGACGCGCGGATCGGTGATCAGGGCGTCGGTAAACGGCGCGGTCGCCGCCGACGGCTCGTTCTCGAAGACATCCAACCCGACGCGCAGATCGCGCTGCTGGACCGCCTGTTTGAGCGCGGCGTAGTCCATCACTTCGGCGCGTGCCGTGTTGACAATGTAGGCGCCTGTGCGGAGGTGTGACAGCAGCTCCGCGTCGACGAAGCCGCGGGTGTCCTTGGTCAGCGCGACGTGGATGCTGACGATGTCCGAACCTGACATCAGGTCTTGCGGCGAATCCACCACTCGCACGTCGAATTCAGTCTCGGCCGACGAGCGCGCGATGCCGTCCTCGGAAAAGCGTCGGCTCCACACCAGCACGGGCATGCCGAACGCGCGCGCGCGCCGCGCCACCTCGCGGCCGATGTGGCCGAACCCGAGCAGACCGAGCGTCCGGCCCAACAGACCCTTGGCCTTCGAATATTCCTTCTTGTTCCAGGTGCCCGCGCGAAGTTCCGCGACGTTGTCGGGAATCCTTCTATCGAGGGCCAGGATCAATCCCATCGTCAGTTCCGCGACCGCCACGGAGTTCTTGCCGGGACAATTGGACACGTAAATGCCGCGCTTGGAGGCGGCGCCGACATCAATCGTGTTGACGCCTGCACCAGCGCGCACGATCAGCGACAGTGCGCCCGCGTCCATCATGGCGCCGGTGACCTGCGTCGACCGCACCACGAGAACCGGGGCCATCGTCTTGCCGAGCGCGGCCACGAGGGTGTCGCCGGAGGCTTCAGGCTCGAAAATCACTTCGCAGCCGGCCGTCGTCAGGGCATCAAGGCCCGATGGTTCGAATTTGTCAGCGACGAGAACTTTCATTGAGCTTTCGCGTGCCACTAAATGACGTGTGATAACAGGCCGTCGCGCAGCTTCGGCTCGAACCAGGTCGATTTCGGCGGCATGATGCCGCCGGCATCCGCAATCCTCATCAGATCGCGAACCGAAACCGGAAACAGAGAAAAGGCCACGGCCGCCGCACCGGAGTCGACCAGGTGTTTCAGTTCGGACGTGCCGCGGATACCGCCGACGAATTCGATGCGCTGGTCGGTTCGGACGTCCTTGATTCCCAAAACCGGATCGAGGAGCGTCGATTGCAGCACATCGACGTCGAGCGCGTCGGTGGCAACCTTCGGAGCGAGGCTGTACCAGTGACCGTCGAGGTACATCGCAACCTCACCGCTGGCCCGCGGCGACGCCGGGCCGTCCTTGCGAATCGAGAAGGCCCCGCCAATCGCGTCGAGGAAACCCTGGGCGTCGAGCCCGTTGAGATCCTTGACCACGCGGTTGTACGGCAGCACCTGCACCTGGCTGTCCGGGAATGCAACCGCCAGCACGCGGTCGTGCTCGCCGGTGCCCTTCGCCGCGAGCGCGCGTCGGGTGCGAGCGGCCGACGCGGCGCGGTGATGTCCGTCTGCGATGTAGAGGGCCTCGATCTCCGCGAAGGCATCGGTGATGGGCTGGTTCTCGGTTGCGGGCACCAGCCAGACCTGATGGCGGATCCCGTCTGCGGCAACGAAGTCGAACAGCGGCTGCGTGCGGGCGACGCGCTCGACGATCTGATCGACATGACTCGATGCCTTGTAGGTCAGAAACACCGGTCCGGTCTGCGCGCCGATCGCCAGCATGTGGCGGGTGCGGTCATCTTCCTTGTCTGGACGCGTCTTCTCATGCTTTTTGATCAAGTCGCGCTCGTATTCGTCGATCGAGAAACACGCGGCAATGCCCGACTGCACGTGCTCGCCCATGTGTAGGCGATACAGGTAAAAGCTCGGCATCTCCTCGACGACGAGGGGCGCGGCGGCTTTGAGCGCCTGGAAATTGCGCGCGGCGGAAGCGTAGACGGCATCGGCATGCGGATCGGTGCCCGCTGGCAGATCGATCTCCGGCCGTGAGACGTGCAGAAAGCTCAGCGGATTGCCGGCCGCGAGGGCGCGTGCTTCGTCGGTGCTGACAACATCGTAGGGAACCGCCGCTACGGCAGAGGCGGCATGAGGCGCGGGACGCAGCGCCGCAAAGGGATAAATGGCCGACATGAACCTTCAATTATAGGCCTGCCCTCGCACACCTCTCGCCATCGCAAACCCTGATCGGCAGGCCTCTTGCACGAACTCTTGTAGTTGGGAGGAATGCATGAGGCATGGTGTGACTCGTTGGGTGGCTGGTCTATCGTTTTTACTCGGGGTGGTGCTCTGTTCCGCGACGCCGGCTGCCGCTCAGGATCCCGGCATCCGCGGGGGCATCTCGATCGATCCAGATCAGTTTTATTTCGGAGGTCATCTTGAAACGGCGCCGCTCGTCGACCGCCTTTACTTCAGGCCGAACGTCGAAATCGGGTTCGGGGACGATCTGACGCTGCTCGCGGCCAACATGGAGTTCGTCTACAAGTTCACGCGCGGACGGCAAGCCAACCTGTATGTCGGCGCCGGCCCGGCGTTGAACGTCTACATGTTCGACGGACCCGGGGACAACGATTCCGAAACCGAGGCGGGGTTCAACGTCCTGGTGGGTGTCGAGACGCGCCGCAGCCTGTTCTTCGAGTTCAAGCTGGGGATGATCGACTCCCCGGACCTGAAGTTCGGCGTCGGCTATACGTGGCGGTAGTTCGGGAGGCCGGCTGCGAGACGTCAGTTGTTCGCCGCGCGTGATGGCGTCGGATTGAACAACAACTGGAAGTAACGGTCGCGGTCGCTCATGAACACGTTCATGAGTCCGCGCGCTACGGGATCGCCGGGCGGCATGTTGCGGTGCTCGATCACCGGGTTCACGTAACGCCCGACCTTCTTCATCCCATAGTGGAGATGCGGCGCGGTCGCCAGACCCGTCGCGCCGACGCGTCCGATCAAATCGCCTTGGGAAATGCGCGCGCCCGCGCGCGTCGCGATCGACGACAAGTGCAGATACTCGGTCTCGTAGCCGTTGCTGTGCCGCACCTTCACGGTGCGGCCGCCGCCTGACGTCCAGCCCGCGAGCGTGACGACGCCCGGCGCCACCGCGGCGACCGGCGCGCCACTCGGCGCACCGTAGTCGACGCCATTGTGCGCGCGGTTGTAGCCCAGAATCGGGTGCCGGCGAGACGACGCGAAACGCGATGTGATCCGCGGCTCGAACTTGAGCGGCGACTTCAGAAAGAATCGCTTCAGCGAGCGGCCCTGCTCGTCGTAATAACCGGGCGAGCCGCCGTCCGGCGTAAATCGAATCGCCTTCAACCGGCGATCTTCATTGATGAACTCTGCGGCGAGAATCGCGCCGTAGCCGGACAGCTTGCCTTCCCGAGTCTGACGCTCGACGAGCACGCGGAACCGGTCGCCGGGCTGTAGATCCGAGTTGAAATCCAGCTCGCCCGAATAGATGTCGGCCATCCCCAGCGCCAGCTCGATACGCTCGCCTGCCTTGTCGATCGCCGCCGCAAGCGAGTTGGTCTCCCTGTTGATCTCGCCCTCCACGGCGACGACCGTCGTCTGTTTCGGGATGCGTTGAACGGTGGCGATGAATCGCGGCGGGCCGTCGAGCGTGCGGCGTTCGACCAGCAGGCGGCGGTCGGCGTCGATTTCGTATTCGAAGCGGCGCACGCGGCCGTCGAGCAGGCGATCGAGTGCATACGGCTGGCCGGCGCGAATGCGGCGCACGTCGATCGCGGCGGCGATCGTCGAGACGAGCACCGGTGTATCGACCGCTTGCACCATGTGATGCTCGAACACCGTCGAAATAGTGGTGCGCGCGGGAATATAGCCGGTCAGGAAATCCGAGTCCTTGTTCAACGTGACGTCGTGCGCGAGCCGCACCGTTTCCGCGGGATCGGCAGCCGATACCAGCCAGAAAGCCGATGAGGCGCAGACCGCGAGCAGGCCGAGGCCCGGAATCAGGAGACGTCTTCGCATGAAAAGTTGGTCGATCCTAGCAAACCAGCGCCATTAGCGCCTGCCCTTTTTCTCGGCTGGCGCTTTTGCCGGGGACAGCGGCTTGGCGACTTGAAGTTCGACGTACTGTGCAGTTTGTACCCCTGCACGAATCATCAATGGGATGACCCGGGGCTCGCCTTCGCCGACCAGCACTTCCAGAACGTGCGCGCCAGACGGCAACCGCACCGTCGCCGGCGTGACGCCTCGCTCGCGGCCGTCGACGATCACCTTCGCGCCGGGTGGCCGCGAATCCACGACCAATTCGCCTTCACCGGCACGCGGCTGACCGGTATCGCGCGTGAATTGCCAGGCGATCACCGCGAGCAGGATAACGACCAGCGCTCCGAGAACGTAGAGGGGCGTTCGACGCGCCGGAGCAGCCGCTGCTGGCTGCAAGCGCTCGACATGGGCGGGTGCGGCGAGCGTCACCGGCGCGTCGGGTTCAACGAGTGGAACCTGTTGAACCGCGGATGAAGACGTCACCTCGTGCACCGGCGGCGGTGTCAACAGGGCGCCGGCATGCGCCACCCACTCTTCGAGCTTGGCCGAACTGGTGACGTACGCGCGATCGCTTGCCAGCACGGTTTCGAACGCGAGCTGCGCTTCGCCGGGCGTCTGAAAGGCGTTACGAACGTCGAATTGCAGCGCACGAGACAGCCACGCGCCGAGCGCGGCCGACACCGCGGTGCGGGTGCCATCGCGCCACTCGCTCAAACCATCGGCGAGAGACTGCAGCTGTGATGGATATTCCTCGGCCTCGAGCGGCCGACCAAGCAGCAACGACAACGCCACGACGCCGAGCGCGTTGGCGTCGGCGCGTTGATTCGCGCGCGGCAATCCGGCCGACGGCGGCATCGCGACTCGTAGGTCGCGCCATAACCGATCGCGACCGAGGTTCAGTTTCTCGACGGCCGGACCGAACGCATGCTCGGCGATCACCAAGCGGGCCTGGGGAGTCACAATCAGCCGCTCCACGGCCAGCGTCCCGATGGCCGCTTCACGATTGTTGCGTCCGTACAACGCGACCGCAGGCAACAGCTGCCGCAGCAAACCGATGATGACCGTAATGTCGAGTGGAATGGCATGCTCTCGCGACGCCGCGAGGAGATCCGACAAACGCCAGCCCGGCGTGAAAGTCGAGACGAGCTCGAGGCGATCCGCCGACGGGCGATCGAGGCGTCGCAGAGTCGTATACGACGTGTGACGGACCGCTGCCAGCCGCGCCACGCGCTCGGCGAGCGCGCTGACGAATTCCGGGTGCTCGATGAGCGCCGCCGATAGGTCGAGCCGCTCGATCTCATCGCCGCTGTCCGGGTCGATGGCCTTGCGCCGCAACCCGAGTCCGTCTCCGGCGGCGGTCAACGCGTCATTCTCTGCAATAAGCACTGCGGTGCTGCGGCTGCAACGCGCCTTCCATACAAATGGCGCCTTGTTCCCGCAGCTAACTCGCAGCAGGCAAAACGTTTACGTCGTTCGTCCAGTGCTGGACGCAGGATGTCTGCTGACAGCTTTATCGCCGCGATCACGATTTGGTAAGTTGCCGCAGCAATTCCTTTACAGCCGTTTCGATCTGCGTGTCCCTGCCTTGCGCCGATTCGCCAAGCGCTCGAGTGACGTGAATATCAACCGGCCTCGGCCGCATTTCCATATCCGATCCGTCCGTGGCGGTGATGCGCACGCCCGGCACCCGCAGAATGGAGCCATCCATCACGGGCTGGTTCGAGGTGTAGATGATCCAACCGGCAGTCGGCTCGCCGACGACCGTGCCGAGCTTGTGCGCGCGATAGCCCTCCGTGAAGTCTTCGGCATCCGACAGCGAATGTTGGTTGGTGACCAGGATGGTCGGCCGCTCCAGCGCGCGTTGGCCCAACATCGACCGCGACGGCACACGCACGTCGCCGCGACGCGTCATGTCGAAGTAGCTCCGCCGCGCGAGCACGTCGATCGCGTAGACGTTGACGAAACCGCCATTGTTGTTGCGGACGTCGATGACGACGCCGTCCTTGGCGTGGTTTTCGGCGTCGAGATCGATGAACAGTTGTTCGAGCGATTCCGCGCTCATGTCGATCATGTGCGCGTAGCCGAGCCGGCCGCCACTCAACTTGTTCACCAGCGCGCGCGTATCCTCGACCCAGCTGCGATACCGCAGCGCCTTCTCTGTCGCAAGATTGACCGGCCGCACCGCCACTTGTCGTTCGGTGGCCGCGCCGCCGGCCACCGTCAGCATCACCCTCCTGCCGATCGTGTGCTGCAACCGCTCGTCGATGTTGGTCGTGGCCGTCAGCGGCGCGCCGTCGATGCCGACGACGACGTCACCAACGCGGATGCCGCCGGCGACGGCGACGGGACCAAGCGGCAGAATCTCCGCGATTCGGAAACGGCCATTCCGGGCGTACTCCGCCGGATCGAACGCGATGCCAAGGCGGCCGGTAAACGGCGGCGTCGCCGCCGCCGGCGGTGCATTGAAGCCCAGGTGAGACGCGTTGAGCTCGCCGATCATCAACTGCGTCACCCGGCGCATTTCATCGGGCGTGCGCGCCTGTTCGACGCGCGCGCCGTAGGTCTTCCGCATCGCCGCCCAATCAACGCCGTTGTGCTTCGGATCGAAGAAACCGGCGTTCAACATCTGCCATGCCTGATGGAACACCACCGGCCGTTCGCGTACGAAGTCGACATCCATCTCGGCCGTCAAATCGAGTGGGCGCACGCGGCGCTCGTCGATGGTGATCGCTTGGGGGCGGCCGGCTTCGAGGTAATAGACCTCCTTGCCGTCAGGGGAGAACTGCGCATTCGTTTTCGCCCCGGCCGTCGACGTCAACTGCCTGGCGACCGCCGGCTCGCGCGCGAGCTCGTCGATCGAATAGGTATAGAGATTGGTTTGACCGGCGGCGTTCGCGGTGATCAGGATGGTCTTGCCGTCCGGGCTGATCGTCTGGTCCAGCGCGTCGACGCCCACCGGCAGCAGGCTCAGACGCCGTCGAATGTCGTCGAACACGATCGAAGTGGACGCCGGCGGCGCCGCCGGCGATGTGTTGCGCGATGGTTCGCCACGCGGCGGCTCGGTCGACGGCGGCGCCGGCGTGTCTTGATCGAACATCGAGCGGAAACGGTCTTCGCGAAACTTTGGTGTTCGGAGCACGAGGTCGACGCGCGCGACCTGGCCGGGCTCGGTGCGCTGCCCGGTGACGAACGTGAGGAACGTGCCATCGCTCGACCAGGAGAGGGAATCGGCGTTGAAATTCGCGAGGAACGTGATTCGCTGCGCGGGCTCAGGCTTGTCCGATCCCGCAGCCCGCAGCACGCTGACGTTTGCAAACCCACGCGGTCCTGACGCGACGTATGCCAGCCACTTCGAGTCCGGCGACCACGCGATGCGCGCATTGAGGAACCCCTGCGCCACTTCGTGCGCCTGCCGCGCGCCGACGTCGAAGATCTTCAGCCGGGATCGCCCTTCAACGTAAGCCAGACGTTGGCCGTCAGGCGACACCATCGGCGCGCTCAGCTCTTCCTCTGTCGTCAGCAGAACCGTTTCCGTTCGTGCCGCGAGGTCGAAACTTACCAGCGTATTGATGGCGTTGCGAACCGACACGAAGAACAACCTTCGGCTGTCGCGCGACCACGCGAGGCCGAACTCGCGCGCCGCCGACGTGGTCACTCGCTCGGCATCACCGCCGTCACGCGACGGTCCCGCGAATACTTCGCCACGCACGATGAATGCGACCTTGCGGCCGTCTGGCGACAACGTCAGGTTCGTGAACTGATTGGTGAATCGGGTGCGCTCGATCGCGGGCGAGGCAGGAGCGCCGCGCAGCTCCACTTGCAAAGGCATCACCTTGCCGCTCGCGGTATCGAGCGTCCAGACGCCGAAGTTGCGTTCGAAGGCGATGGTTCTGCCGTCAGCGGTGATGCTGGGCCACAGGACGCGACCGTTGTCGAATTTCGTGACTTGACGGGGCGCGCCGCCAAGGACCGCGTGCCAGATATTCTCGTGACCGCTGCGATCCGACATGAAGTACAGCGACTTCCCATCGCCCGACCACATCGGCCACAGCGATTTCGCGCCACGCTCGACCACTTGTCGATACCGCGACGCAGGTGGTGCGGCGTCGGTGGCGACCCAGATTTCAGATTCATCGAGATGGCTGTGGCCGCGGCGCCACCACTGGCCGGAGGCGGTGCCGCGCGCGCTGAATGCGAGTGTGCGGCCGTCAGGCGACAGCGCGCCCGCGAATTCGTTGGTGTAGCGCTCGTTGGTGACCGGCATCGGCGTGCCGCCGTCAACCGAGACGCGAAACACGTCGTTCATGCCGGCGATATCGCGTGCCGTCATCGAAAACAGCACGAACTTGCCATCCCGAGACCACCCGTCCAGCACTTCCGCAGCGTCGTCAAACGTCAATCTCGTCAACGTGGCATCGGCGAACCGCAACACGTAAATGTCGCCGTTGCCGGTGCGGTTCGAGACAAAAGCGACGGCGTTTCCGGAAGGCGAATACAGCGGGCGCGTTTCGGTGGCGGGATGCGAGACGAGCAGACGGGCAATCGCGGGTGAGCTGCCGCCGAGCGGCGCGGTCCAGATGTCGCCGCCGGACGCGAAAACGATTTCCCGACCGTCGGGCGAGATACCGGGCTCGGCGAGCAGCGGCGCGCCCGGCACGGACTGTGTCGTGAGCGGCGGCGTTGCGAGCAGCATCATCAACAGGGCGGTCAATGCGGCGCGAGTCTGGCTGAACATACGCGAAGCCTCTCATAGCGACGGAGCCATTTCAAACCCTGTTACTATTCGATCTGGTTTGGAATTCGCCATTGTTGCCGTGATCGCGCTGATTGCCGGTTTTGCCGCCGGCTGGCTGCTGGCGTCACGCAGCCACACGGCGCACACCGATCAACTGCGTGACGCGTTCCAGGCCCTCGCGTCGACGACCCTCAAAGCCAGCACCGACGAGTTTCTCAAGCTTGCCGATCAGAAAATCGGCAACGTCCACCGCGAGGCGGCGCTCGATCTCACGCGGCGGCAGCAGGAGCTCGGCACGCTGGTGTCGCCGATCAAAGACACGCTGGCGCAAGTCGACGCCAAGCTCAAAGAAGTCGAGAAAACCCGCGTCGACGACAGTGCCAGCGTGCGCTCGCTGCTGAATCTCGTCGGCCACACGCAGCAACAATTGCAGCACGAAACGCAAAACCTGGTGCGCGCGCTGCGATCGCCCGGCGTGCGCGGTCAATGGGGTGAAGTGCAGCTGCGCAAGGTCGTCGAGCTCGCCGGCATGATGGAGCACTGCGATTTCGATCAGCAGCCGACGATCTTCACGGAGGGCGGGCGGCTGCGGCCTGACATGACCATCAACCTCCCGGGTGGCCGAAGCATCGTCGTCGACGCCAAGGCACCGTTGGAAGCGTTTCTCGACGCGCAACATGCGACCGAGGACGGCGTCCGCAGCGGCAAGCTGGCCGATCATGTGCGGCAGGTCAAAGAGCACGTCACCAAGCTCGGTGCGAAGGCCTATTGGGACGCGTTGCCGGCATCACCTGAGATGGTGGTGCTGTTCCTGCCGGCCGAGGCGATCTATATGGCGGCGCTCGAGCGCGACTCCTCTCTCATCGACTACGGCGTCAAGATGAACGTGCTGATTGCCAGCCCGTTGACGCTGATTGCGCTGCTACGCGCAGCAGCGTTCGGATGGAAACAGGAGCGATTGACCATCAACGCCGAAGAAATCAGCCGCCTCGGCAAGGCGTTGCATGAAAGTGTCGGCACCATGGCCGAGCACCTGGAAGACCTCCGCCGCCGAATGGACGGGACGTTCTCCACGTTCAACAAGGTGGTCGGCTCGTTCGAGAACAACGTGCTCGTCAAGGCGCGGCGGTTCCGAGAGCTCGGCGCCGGCAGCGCCAAGGAAATACCCATCATCGACCCGCTGGAAACGGTGGCCCGCAAGCTCGAAGTGCCACGGCAGCGCGGCTTGCTCGACCCCGAAGAGACTGAAGCCACATCTGGAGAGGCCAAATGATCCGCATCGCTCTAGTTGCACTACTCGTTATTAGCGCCGGCGCGCTGCCGCACGCGCAGCGGCCTGAAGCGACGTCGCTATCCGGCAAGCCGCTGCTCGTTCCCGCGTCGATTCCGAATCAACAGAAGCTGGAAGCAGACCTCGCACAGGCCGAGAAGACACTTGCCGCCAATCCCAAAGACGCCGAAGCGATCATCTGGGTCGGCCGGCGGCTTGGCTACCTCTGGCGCTACAACGATGCCATTGCGATGTTCGCGAAAGGCATCGAGCTCTATCCGGACAACCCGAAGCTCTATCGCCACCGCGGTCACCGCTACATCACCGTTCGACAGTTCGCGAAGGCACAAGCCGATTTCGAAAAGGCTGCGCAACTGATCAAGGGCAAGCCCGACGAGATCGAACCCGATGGCGCCCCCAACCCCGCCGGCGTGCCGCGCAGCACGTTGCAGTTCAACATCTGGTACCACCTGGCGTTGTCGTACTACCTGCAGGGTGACTATGCCAAGGCCCATGACGCGTGGGTCGAATGCATGAAGGTTTCGACGAACGACGACTCCATCGTCGCGACCAGCGACTGGCTGTGGATGACGCTGATGCGACTCGATCGAAAGGCGGAGGCGGCGAAAGTCCTCGCGCGCATCCAGCCCAAGATGGACATCCTCGAGAACACCGCGTATCACCGGCGGCTGCTGATGTACAAGGGCGTCGAAAAGCCCGAGGCTCTGCTCGATACGAAGACTGCCGATCCAACGCAGATTGCGACGCAAGGCTACGGTGTGGCGAACTACTACTTCGTCACCGGTAATCGCGCCAAGGCCCGAGAACTGTTCGAGAAGATCGTCGCGGGTGCGGGCTGGAACGCCTTCGGCTACATTGCCGCGGAAGCGGATCTTCACCGCATGAAGTAGCGGCGAACTCCCGACAGAACTGTCGGGCGGCGGCAGAAATGTAATTCGCCGCCGCCGCAATGCGCGCAATCGCACGCCATCCTGTCGAATATGCCGTGGCAATCCGATTGCAGCACGGCCGTGCGTGAGCAACAACATGGTCCGCATTGGCGTCGCCTGCCCGATTCCGGGAGAACGCGCTGCGTTTCTCGAATGGCTGAGTCTGGCCGGCTATGACCCGTCGCCGATGCTGAACCTCGACACCATCGGCCGCGAGTTGAACGCCAGGCCGATCCAAGCGCTGATCGCCGATGTCTCGTTGGTGCCGGTCGCCGAATTTCCTCGCCTGGTGAAAACGCTCGGCCCGAATCGGCCGCTGATCATGGTCGGCGCACCCGGCGATGCCATCGAGGACGTGCCGCGCGACGCGACATGGATCGATCGGCCGGTCACACGCGATACGTTCCTGTTGTCCGTGGCGCTGGGGCTGGCGGAAGGGCGTCCGGCGCGGAGATCGCCGCGCAAACTGGTGCCGCGCCTGCTGTCGTCGATCGACGGCGTGTCGTCGAAAATCGTCGATGTCAGCGCCGAGGGTGTCCGCCTTGAAATCACCGGCGCGTCGGCATCCGCGTTGCCGCCGTTCTTCACGCTGCGTGTCCCCGGCTTCGGTGTCTCGGCCAAGGTAAAACGAGTGTGGGTGGCGATGCCGACGGCTGGCTCGATGTGGTGTGGCGGAGTCATCGAAAAGCCGGGCAGCGAGCGCGCGTCGACACCGTGGCAGAAATTCGTCGCCAACGCGCCCGGCAACGCATCGATCACCGAGATTCGCGCGATGCCTTAGGCCGCGCGCGACTTGTCGAGCTTGTCTTTCGATGTTCGCGCTTTGAGACCCTTGCCCGAGCTCGTCCAATCGAGCTCGAACACCTGCAGGATTTTCCTGGCGACCGCGGGGTTGTTGATGATCAATCCAACTTCGCGCCGGTTCTCGAGTTCGTCCTTGCGCAGGCTCTGGCTGCCGACGAACGCGCGTGTCCCGTCGCGGATGATCGCGCGGACGTGCAGCCGCATGGTCGCGAGCTTGCGCTCCTTGATCCCCGGGTCTTTGCCCTTCATGTTCCCGAGAATGCGGACGCGGACACCTTTCGTCGCGCGCTCCTTCAGCAGCCGGATCATGGCCGGGTCTTTGACGTTGGCGTCGTAGATCGCCAGCTCTTTCTTGGCGCCGGCGATGAATGCCGTCAGCATCGCGCGGGCGTTGTCAGGGCTGACCACGAGGTGCGATTTCCCGGGCACGTAGGCCTGCCGCGTCAGGTCGGCCTCGAACAGCTTGACCGCTTCAGCCACTGATTTGGAGTCGCGCGTCGCGATGGCAAAGCTTCGGCTCTTGTCGATGTCGAGCTTCGTGAAGTTGAACCCGAACAGGTGCAGCACGGTGTTGTCGATCACCATGAACTTGGCGTGATACCGCGTCAGGTCATCGGCCGTCCGCGAGACCAGCACCCCGGCCGCGAGCAGCCGCTGCTCGAGCTCACGCAGCACCGAAGCGCCACCGCGATTGGTATGCGCTATCAGCGCGCGGACCGTGACGCCACGCTGCACCGCCGCGGCGAGGGCTTTCTCGATCTCGGTCCGGTCGAACCGGAAAATCAGGACATCGACAGTTTTTCGGGCTGCCCGGATGGCCTTGACGATTGGGACGATGCCGGATTCCGGCTGGATCATGAGCTTCACGATGTCACTTCGGCAGCTTGTCCTTCAGTTTCTCGTCCCATTCGACCGCGCCCTTGCCGTCAGGCGCCATTTCCATGATCACGTTCGACACCCGATCGGTCCTGAACGACTTCGGCGTCGTCACCATGTAGCTGACGACGTCTTCGGCAGCTGTGCGCAGCTCGTAGCGAGTCTTGAAGCGCCGCAGCACTTCCTCGATCTTCGGACGCAGATCCTGCGTCTTGTCGCCCAGTTTGACGTTCAGTTCGAAGACGCGTGTCTGCGGCTCGAAGCCCTCGATGATCCACAGGCAGAACGCGATGAACACGGTGCCGATCACGGCAAGGCCATACAGGCCGACCCCGGCCGCCAGCCCCGCGGCCAGCGCACATAACATCACGACGGCATCCTTGGGATCGTCGATCTTCGAGCGATAGCGAATCAGGTTGGCCGCGCCGACGATGCCGAAGGCGCGCGCCAGGCTGGCGCCGACGACCAGCATGATCAGGGCGCCGACAATGGCGAGGATGATCTGCGTCTGGACGACGGCGGGTTGCCGTTCTGGCGTGCCGCCGCGCCGCGGCCGCAACGCCAGGGCCGTGCCGAGCAGGGCCGCGAGTGGCAAACGTACCGCCGACGCGAACAGCTCCTCTTCGAAGGTGTCCATCACGCCCGGAAGGTCGACGGGCGGGGTCGCCTGCAGCGCCAGTATCCAGTCCATCACGAGGTACCGAGCCGGATCTCACCCGAGTCCACGCGCTTGCCGCGCCGTGAAATCGTCTGGAAGCGCAACACGTCGCCATCGATCTCGACGACCATGAAGCTCTGCTCCGCGTCGTAGCCTTTCGCCGTCAACCCGGATGAACTGAGAATATCGCCAGCGCGCAGTTTTGCCGAGCCACCCGCGGTGAAGTAGTGAATGCCCTTCTGCGGCTTGAGTCGTTCGTAAAAATGCTCGTGGCCCGCAAACACCACGTTCAAGCCGTGCTTGATGAACATCGGCTCGACGATGGCGCGCAGGTCGACTTCGGAGCCATGCCGGCCACCCGACGAGTAGATCGGGTGATGGAAATACGCAATCTTCCATTTGGCGTTGGACTGCAGCTCCTTGTCGAGCCACTTCTGCTGGTCCTGATCCATGTAGTTGCTGTCGAGCACGTAGAAGCGCACGTCCTTCTTCTGGAACGTGTAGAAGCGCTGCCCGTTCATGTTGAAGTGCTTGTAGAAGCGCTGGTTCGGATCGTCGTGATTGCCGAGAGCGGCGTAAAACGGGATGTTCGCGTCGAGCATGGGCTTGAACGGCTGCTCGAACTTTCGTGCGTAGTCCTGCGGCCGCTCCGACCCGTACATGTTGTCGCCCAGCATGATCGCAAACTCGTACGGGAAGATCGAGCGCGCCTTCCACATCTGCGCCGCCACTTCGTTCTGCACGCGATCGCCGGTGCCGCTGTCGCCGACGACGAGGAACTTCACAGAGTCCTTGCCGACGGGCGGCGATACCTCGATGTTGGCGGACATTTGCGTCGCCGGCTGACGCTGCTGCGCCGGGAGCACGTCGACGAGCGCCGCCACTGCCAGCAAGGCCGACAGCACGGTGATGGTTCGAACGGATTGCGTCTTCATGGGTCGTCTCACGTCTAGCTTGGAATGGTTGGCACGAAGTCGCGCAACACGTCGACGATCAGGTTGGCCTTAACGTCGCGCAGGATCAAGCTGCGGCCGACCAGCCGGTACTCGAGCTCGGGCGGGAGATCCGGCAACTTGCGTAACAGCGCCGGCGGGAACGTCGCCAACGGAATGGTGGTCGGGTAGGGCGTGTTGACGTCGACCTTCATGTGCTTCGGCAGCTCGTTGATCAGCGCCTTGCGATCGGCTGCGGAGCGCGTCTTGAAATCTTCCTTGACGATCTGCACGAAGTACGGCTGGTACTCCGGCGCGAAGATCTCGCCCTGCTTCGCGTTGGCACGCAGCGTCATGATCATCTGCTGCAGAGCCTTTTCGCGATCGGAGATCTCTTTCGGATCGTCAGTTCGCTTCAGACTGTCGACCTTGCTGTCCGCTTCCTTGTGAATTTTGACGTAGGCGTCGAGCCTTTTCTTGAACTCGAGGGTCGCCGCGCCTTGCGCGTTGGCACCGTCGGCATTCTGCGTCAACGGTGGCGGCGGGGCGGGCATCTTGCCGGCGCTCTCGTTCGCCGGAGCCGGTTTCGGTGCGGTAGCGCTGGGTTTCTGCTCGGCAGAGCCGGCCGCAGCACTGGGTTCGGCGGTGTCGACACGTTCGCATCCGACGGACAAAATGGCGAACACCGCGAGCGACGCCGAGAAGTATTTCGTCATGGCGGTGCGAACTACTTCAAGTGCTATGCCAGCGCCGCCATGAAAAGCACCCACACAAGCTGGACCGTATAGGTCCGCACATACTCAGTTTGGGCGCAGCATTACACAGGGGGTTGCCTGCCCACGGCGTCTACGGCGATGGAGGCGGGTGCAGTTCGTGCATCGGCCACTGAATGCGACTCGCGTCACTTCTGCTGGCGGCAACCCTGGCGAGCGCCTGCGGCAACAGCTGGATTGGCCAGACCAGCGAAGCCCGTGAAGCGCCCCGCATCGAAACGTTCAGCCTGGCGGAGATCCCGCGGCATGCTCTGACGCTGCCCAACCAGGATCGCTCCATCAAGTTCGCCGTCATCGGCGACAGCGGCCGAGGCACCAAAGAGCAACACGAGGTCGCCTCCCGTATGACGGAGTACCGGCAGCGCTTCGCCTACGAGTTCGTGCTGATGGCGGGTGACAACATTTACGAAGGCGAAGCCACAGAAGAAGACTACCGCTTGAAGTTCGAGGAGCCGTACAAGGCGTTGCTGGACGCGGGCGTCAAGTTCTACGCCGCGCTCGGCAACCACGACGATACCAATCAGGTTTACTACAAGCCGTTCAACATGGACGGGAAGCGCTATTACACGTTCGTGCCCCCGGTCGATCCGATCACGCGCTGGGACACGCGGGTGCGGTTCTTCGCAATCGACAGCACCTATATCAACCTCGAACAGATTCGCTGGCTCGACAAGGAGATGACCGAGTCACGCGCGGAATGGAAGATTGCGTTCCTCCATCATCCGCTCTACACGTCCGGACGTTACGGTCTCGCTGCGAGGGGCATCCGCCTCGGCCTCGAGTCGACGTTCGTCAACGGCGGCGTCGACGTGGTGTTTTCCGGACACGAGCACATCTACCAGCGCATGGAGATGCAAAACGGCGTTTTGTACTTCATTACCGGCGGTGCCGGCTCGTTGCGCGAGGGGGACGCCTCGCCGGCTCCTTTCGTCGCGCGCAGCTACGATCGCGACTATCACTTCATGCTGGTGGAGATCAACGACGAGGGGTTCTTCTTTCAGGCGATCAATCGCGCCGGCGATACCGTCGACGCAGGGGTCCTGCGGCCGGCTACTGCGGACACGGTGGGCCGTCGGTAATCTGCTTCACCTTGGCTTTGAACACGCGTACCCACTCGTGCACGGGCGCGCCCTGCAGCCCGACGAACCCCGTCGACCGATCGAAACGCGCGGCGCGAAACAGGTCGTCGATCTGTTTGTCGGACAGCTGACCCAACAACCCGCCCAGGTGCTTGCGCCCGCCGTCGGTGATCTTCACCGGATTGAAAGTCGCGCCGTGATACGGCAGCGAATCCATCGAGATCGTGCAGGTCGCGCGATCGCGCCACATCGGCGTCTTTTCCCATTTCGGCAGGTCGACCTTGCGCGGGCCCCACGCCGATCCGATGTCCTGCATCATCGCGAATGGCTTGGAGCACTTGCCGCCCTCCGGCCAGTCTTTCTCCGACAGACAGAGCAGCCGCTGGTTCTCGCTCTTGTTGTCCCAGTGCGACAGGAACACCGCGAGCAGCCGCAGCGCATCGACATGGGCACGCGGCGCGCCGCCTTTCTTGGGGTCGATCAGGTCGAGCTCGAAGAACGCCCAGCCTTCGATTTCCTCCGTCTCGATGGCGCGTCCGTAATGCTTCCGCTCGACGGCCGCCCATTCGAAGTCTTTGTACTCCGTGGGATCCATCACCTTGCCGTACAGCTTTTCCGCGCCCGCAAGACCCAGCGTCCGCATCGTGACGAACGGCTCGGCCGGGCATCCATAGCAGCGGACCCGTTCGACCAGGCCGACATGATCGGCGCCAAAACCGAGCGCATTCAGCAGTCGCGACGACGCCACCTCTGAAGGGATTTCGGGAGTGCTGCCGTACTTGACGCGGATCTTCTCGCCGTTTTCGAGTTTGCAATCGAACTTGGGCGCCGTGCCGCCGACCTGCGTGATCTCGAACGTGCAGGTAATCGCCTTGGGCTGTTTGGAATCGTTGCCAAGATTCGCGCGGGCGATTGGCGGCGGCTGCTGCCACACTGCCGCGCGTGTCAATGCGTCGAGACGCTCCTCTGGCGAGACCGTCTTCGATTTCAGCGGCGCTTTGGCGGGCTTCTTTTCGTCGGCTTGCTGTGCAGGCATATCGGCGGCAAGAGCGACGACCGTGGCCAGAGCCAGCACGGCGGTTAGGCGGCTCGCGCGCATACGCCAACTCGAGGTTGCAAAAACTGTGACAGTTACGGAGTTGTTACGCCAGGTACGGCTTCAAAACAGCGTCGAGGTCGCGGCGCATCCATTTCTGGGCCGTGCCTTCCTGATAAAAGGCCCAGCTCAGCATCGAGCCGTTAACCACGGCCTCGACCGTCCGCGCCAATTGTTTCGCATTCGTGGTCGGCAATAGCTCTTTTGCGTCAATGGCTTCCCGAATCAGCTTCTGCAATTCCTTGCGCGCGGCGCGCGCATGCGCGGCGAGGCCGGCGCGGAATTCCGGATCGGTGAGGTCGATCTGCAGGTAGGCGAAGTTGCGCGCGAACACCGCGGGGCTCGCGGCCATGTGCGCCATGCAGTCGCTGTACGCACGGAGCGTCGCCAGCGGTGAGCGCCGGCCCTTCCGCAGTTCGGCGAACATCGCGGCGGTGCCGCCGGAGAAACGGCGCGACAGCGCCAACAACAGCTCGCGCTTCGAGCCGAAACGCTGCACCAGGAGGCCGGCGGTGACGCCGGCCTCGGCGGCGATGTCCGCGAGCGTCAGCTCGCCGGGACCGAGCCGCGACATCGCCCGCTGCGCCGCCAGGTAGATGTCGTCGTCGCTGGCCTTTCTCGGTCGTGGGCACATGCTTGACAGTTAGTAAATCACCATTTAGGATCATTCCTAAATCGCGGTTTAGTATAACGCTGGAGGCGGCGATGCGGAAGGTGATTTACGGCGGTGCGTGCAGCCTCGACGGATACCTTGCCGACCGTCACGGCGGCATCGACTGGCTGCACTGGAGCAGGGACGTCGAACAGATCATGGCGCGGTCGTGGGCCGAGACCGACACCATGGTGATGGGCCGCAAGACGTGGGATTTTGCGATGGCCGCCGGCGGCGGCGGCGAAATGCCGGGCGTCAAGATCAACCGGACCTACGTGTGCTCGCGCACCCTGACCTCGATTGCCGCGAAGGACACCGAGCTGGTGTCGGGCGATGCCGGCGAGTTCGTGCGGCGGCTCAAGCAGCAACCCGGCAAGAACATCATCGTGATGAGCGGCGGCAACCTGGCGGCGTCACTGCTGCAGGCCGGCGTCGTCGATGAAATCGGCATGAACATCCACCCGGTCCTGCTGGGCGCGGGCGTGCCGGCGTTTCTCGATCCCGGCCCGCGCATCAACCTCGAGCTGTTGGAATCGCGTCCGCTCGATGGCGGCTGTGTGTTCGTGAATTACCGCGTCAAACCCTGAGCCCGGCTCGGCGCGAGGACGTTGCCGCCGTAGCGCGTGACCCAGAGGCTGCCGGCCATCGCGATCAGCGCGCTCGCCATCATCATGTAGGCCGGCGCGGAGTTCTGGCCGGTATCGCGGATCAGCGCCGTCGCGACGAGCGGCGCGGTGCCGCTGAAGATGGTGAAGCTGATGTTGAAGCCGAGCGCGACGCCGGTGAAGCGCACGCGGGTCGGGAACAGGTCGGTGAGCAACACCGCGAACGAGCCGTTGGTCAGCCCCGCGACCAGGCCGGCGATCGTGCAGAGCAGCGTCAGGTTCAGGGCGCGCGATTCGAGCGCGTTGTACCACGGAATCGCGCCGACCAGCAGCAGCGCGACGCCGGCGCGCAGCAGGTAACGAGGCTGAATGCGGTCGCCGAGCCAGCCGGCCAACAGGATCGACATCGCTGAGACGACGACGCCGACGGTCTGGGAGAACACCGCCTGGCGCGGGTCGTACTGCAGCACGCCGGACAGATAGGCCGGCAGGTGCGAGAAGAACAGCCCGTTGAAACAGCCGGTACCGGCCAGCAACGCGCAGCCGATTACCACGTGACCGCGGTTGGTGCGTAGCAATTCGCGGAACGGCTGCCGGGCCGCGAGACTTTTCATGCGCGCAAACTCCGGCGACTCTTCGAGGGACCGGCGCAGCACGAAGCTCAGAACGCCGCCGAGACCACCGAGAATGAACGCGATTCGCCAGCCGTATCGCGGCACCAGCTCCGGATCCATGAACGTCCGCACCGACAGACTGACGCCGGTCGCCGCAGCCACGCCCATCGTCACGCACGCGAACACCACGCCGCACACGAACGGCGCGATCCGTGGCGCCGTCTCGACCACATAGGTCAACGCGCCCGGTAACTCGCCGCCGAGGCAGAAGCCCTGAACGATCCGCAGCGCGACCATCAGCGCCGCGGCGGCGACACCCCAAGTCGCATAGTCGGGGACGAGGCCCATGCCGAGCGTTGCCGCCGACATCACGAACACCGACCAGAGAAACACGTTACGGCGGCCGTAGCGGTCGCCGTAGTGGCTTAGAACGATGCCACCGAGAGGACGCGCCAGGTAGCCCACCGCGAAAGTCGCGAATGACGCGAGCAGTGACACGATCGGATCCGTCGCTGGAAACACCGCCGCTGCGATGTCTCTCGCGAACACGCCGAAGATCACGAAGTCATAGAACTCGAGCGTCCCGCCGAGGCTTGCAAGCAGGACGATCTTCCAGCCCGCCGCGGTGATGCGATCGCCCGAATCGTGCGCGGTCAACGGGCCAGGTTGGCTTGTCATCATGGCGTCGTGAGGCGAAGCATATCGCGGGTCGCGGCCGGATCGCCGTCGTTCCGCGCCGGTGTCACGCCCAGTTGGGGAAGGTCTTGGATGGAAATTGCGGGCTCAAGCCGTCGGCGCGTACGCCTTCATTCGCAAGGCGCGTCAGATTCGGCGGTGAAAAACGATCCAGGTAATCCCAGCGAAAACCGTCGATCGAAATGAGGATCAGGATCGCGCGGTCCCGCATCGGGATCGACGGCTGGCACGCCGCGACGAATACCAGGAGCAGCAGTCGCGCCAGCTTCATCGGCCGCGAAGGTAGCTCCATGCCGCCGGTGGCGTCAATCCGTCGATCGCCAGTGCTGATACTCGACGAGTGGCCACATCGATGACTTTGATCGTGTGGTTGTTGGTGTCCGCGACGAACAACTTTTCCGCGGCTGCGGACAGCCCGCCGGGCTCGTAGAAACCGTCTGCGAATGTCGTCACGGCCCCGGTCGACGGGTCGAGACGCTTGACCTTGTGGTTGTAAGTGTCGGCGACGAAAACGATACCGCCGTGCACTGCCACCCCGAGCGGATGCTGAAAGCGCACCGCGTCGCCAGTGCCGTCTGCGTCGCCAAACGTGAACAGATCGCCGCCGGCCAGCGTCGTGACGATGTTCACCGGTGGCAGCTGCACGCCGCGGATCGAATTGCCCTCCGCGTCAGCAACGAACAAGAGGTCGCCGTCGAGCGCGAGCCCGGATGGTTGCGCGAAGGCCGCGTCGCCAATGGCGCCGTCGCGCCGCCCTTCCTCGCCGGTTCCCGCGTACGGATAGGCTCGATCGTGCAGCAGATCGACGACCCACAGCTGGTGCGTGCCTGCCATCGCGACGATTAGAATCCCGAGTTTCAACGCGACATCCCAGGGCGAATTCAGTTCTTCCGAGATCAGCGTATGGACGGCGCGCGCCTGAAAGTCGATGGCGCGAATGTGATTGTTGTCCGTGTCCGCGACATACAGCACGTCGCCGTCCAACGCCAATCCCTGCGGATGGTGGAACCGCGCCTGCGAAAAGATGCCGTCGTTGTCGCCCGCGAACCCCGAACCGATCGTCTCGATCAGCCGCCCGCCGAGGGTGGTGACGACGATGCGATTGTGGTTGGTGTCGGAGATGAATAGTCGATCGCTTGCGGCATCGGCCAGCAGTTTGCCGGGATACAGGAGCGGATGGTCGTTGTGCCGGTTCCGCTCCAGTTGCATCGGCAACGGTTCGCGGTTGATCAGGCCTTGTTCGTCGAACACGCGAATCACGCCACGAACGGCCTGAATGAAGCCCTCGAGATTGCCTTCGCCCATCGCCGTACCAACGACATTGCCGATCGGGTCGACGATCACGCGTGTCGGCCAGGCCTGCGCGCCATAGCGTCGCCATATCGCCAGGTTCGCATCGTTGGCGACGGGATGTTCGATTTCGTACCGGACCAGAACGCGCCGGAGGTTCTCTGAATGTTTCTCGTTCGCGAATTTCGGCGAATGGATGCCGACGACGACCAGCTCGGTTGGAAACCTCTGCTCGAGCGTTTTCAGGTCGCGCAGGACGTGCATGCAATTGACGCATCCATAGGTCCAGAAATCGAGGATCACCACCTTGCCTCGAAGATTCGCCATCGACAGCGGGGCGTCGACGTTCAGCCAATCGACGGCACCGTCGAGATCAGGGGCGGCAATCGGTTCTTGTGATGGCTGCGGTGTGTCGCTCACCGTCCTGCCTCCCGAGTCCACTGCTTCAACTGCGTCGCTCGCGCGACGGGCTCTTCGCGGTCGAGCCAGGTGTCGGCGGGCCATGGCAGCCGCCACGTCCAGTTCAACTCGTTGACGACGGCGGGTGTGTTGATGCGGTCGGTCCAGCCAAACACGTCTTGCAATGGCAGCAGCGTCAATCGCGAGCCCGCCGATAACAGCGCGCGCACAATCGCCGAGCGTTGCTCCTCCGTTTCGCCCGCGGGCGTAGCTGCGAGAGGCTCGATGTCGTGCGTGCCGGTGGTCGCCACCGAGCATTCGGGAAAGTCAACCGGATCGATCGGCGGCTGCCCGTCGCGATCCCAGTGTCGTTCCCAACGCAACACTTTCAGTCCCGGCAACCCCAGCCGCGCCATCGATTCACGTACGAACGCCGGGATCGATCCGAGATCTTCCGCGATTACATCCGCTTGGCCGTCTTCGCCGAGCAGGATGCCGACCAGTTCCTCGCCTCGGGCAATCTGGGAACCTTCGTCCGCCGGGTCGAAAAAATCTGGCGTCGTCTTGTCGAGCGGGCGAATGTAGGTGCGATACAGGCCTACCAGGTGGTCGATTCGATAGCCGTCGTACAGCTCGCGATACCGTCGCGCTCGGGCCCGCATCCACGCAAAATCGTTGCGCGCCATGATCTCGGTCCGCCACGGCGGCAGGCCCCAATCCTGCCCCGTCTCGCTGAACGCGTCTGGAGGGACGCCGATCGTCGCGTCAAACCGGAACTCGTGCTGCCGCGCCCACACGTCCGGGCTGTCCGCTGAGATCATGAACGGCAGATCGCCAAATACGCGGGCCGGCCATGACAGGCGTTTGGCCTCCGACCATTGGTCCGCGGCAATCCACTGCAAGTAGGCGCGATACGTTATCTCCTGCTCCAGCGCTCGACGCGATGCATCAAGAGCGG
>DASPNQ010000142.1:0-53468 GCA_035626435.1 Vicinamibacterales bacterium | reverse complement strand
ACCATCCGAGAAGATGTCGAAGACCAGCGCGCCGAGCGCGGCCAGGGCGACGAGCAGCGTCGCAAGCGACAGCAGCTGGAAGAGCAGATCGGCGTGTTTCCTCACGCGTACTCCTCCCGGAACCGTTCGCGAAGCCAGGTGCTGATCAGGTTCAACGAGAACGTCATCAGGAACAGCAGCATGCCGACCGCGAAAATCGTCCGGTATTCGATGGTGCCTTGCGGCGTGTCGCCGAGACTGACCTGCACGATATACGCGGTCATGGTTTCGATCGGCACGAACGGGTTGCCGGTCAGCCGTGGTTGTTGTCCCGCCGCGATCGCGACGATCATCGTCTCGCCGATGGCGCGCGACACGGCGAGAATGAACGCCGCGGTGATACCCGAAAACGCCGCGGGCACCACCACCCTCAACGCGGTCTGCATTCGCGTCGCGCCGAGGGCGTACGACCCTTCCCGCAATCCCCGCGGCACCGCGCGCATCGCATCTTCGGACAGCGACGACACCAGCGGCAGGATCATCAGCCCCATGACGATGCCGGGGCTGAGCGCGTTGAACCCCGAGAGCTGCGGGAAAAACCGTTGCAGCAGCGGCGTCACGAACGTCAACGCGAAGTAGCCGTAGACCACCGTGGGTACGCCCGCGAGGATTTCCAGGATCGGTTTGACGATGCGCCGCAGGCCTGACGGCGAATACTCACTGAGGTAGATCGCCGCCAGCAGACCCATCGGCAGCGCTACCACCATCGCGATCGCCGAGACCAGCATCGTGCCGGCCACCAGCGGCAGCACGCCGAATTTCTGGTTGGAGAACAGCGGGGTCCACTCCGTGCCGGTCAGGAACTCGACGATCGACACCTGCCGCAGGAACTCGTACGTTTCAAGGGCGAGGACCCCGATGATCCCCGCCGTGGTCAGTACCGACAGGGCGGCGCAGAGAAACAGCAGCCGCTCGATGATCCATTCGATGACGGACCCGAGCTTCGGACTCGTCATACCTACCGTGTGCGCTCCTGCGAAAACTTCTCGACGTTGGCCGCGTACGATTCGGCGCCAAGACTGACGTAGTTGACCTCGCGCACCAGCTTGTCAGCATTCTTCAGATAGAAGTCGATGAACCGCTGCACTTCAGGTCGCTGTGCGGCTTTCTTGGACACGTAGATGAACACCGGCCGCGACAATGGCTTGTAGGTGCCCTTTTCGATGGTTTCGGGCGTCGGCGTGACGGCGCCGGTGCCGCCGTCCACCGGCAGCAGCTTCAGCTTGTCTTTGTTGCTCTCGAAATACGCGTAGGGTACGAACCCCAGCGCGAGCTCGTCGTTGCCCACGCCCTGCACCAGCACGTTGTCGTCCTCGCTCGACGTGAAGTCGCCGCGGCTGGCCTTGGCTTTGCCGTTGATCGCTTCGGTAAAGTAATCGTAGGTGCCCGAATCGACGCCGGCGCCGAACAGGTGAATCTCGCGATCCGGCCAGCCCTCGCGTACCTGCGACCATTTCGTCACCTTGCCCTGCGCATCGGGAGCCCACAGCGTTTTCAACTCGGCGACGGTGATGTCGTTGGCCCAGGTGTTTTTGGGACTGACCGCGATGGCGATGCCGTCATAGGCCACCGGCAGCTCGACGTAGCCGATGCCGGATTGCTTGCACGCTTCGATTTCAGTGGCGCTGATGTGGCGCGACGCGTTCGCGATATCGATTTCGCCGCGGCAGAACTTCTGGAAGCCGCCGCCCGTTCCGGAGATGCCGACGGTCACACGCACGGCGCCGCCCTCAGTTTTCTGAAATTCTTCGGCGACCGCCTCGCTGATCGGGAACACGGTGCTCGACCCATCGAGCGTGACGAGCGTTGGCCCGGAGGATCGTCCGGCGTTCGCGCTGGGCCGCGCATCCTGGGCGCTCGGGCCGCAAGCGGCGAGAGTAACGCTCAGGATCACCAGCGCAGCTGTGTATCGAATAGCTGACGTCATGCCGCTAGCGTATGCGCCGGCGGTTTCGCGTTAGTTTCTGCGCTGTTAAATCGGTGTAAATGGGCCAAGGGGCCAAGGGGCCAAGGGGCCAAGGGGCCAAGAGGCCAAGGGGCCAAGAGCCCAAGGGGCCAATGGGCCACGGTGCCAAGTGTGCCCGATTGAACAGCGCCCGCTTGCTGCCCATCGCTACGATCGCCATATGACCTTTTCTCAACAAAAACTGCTCGTGCTGTCCGTGTGGTCCGCGGCAGTGATGCTGCTTGGCTATGCGTTCACCGCCAACACTCCCGCCGCGTGGGGGATGGTGACGACGCTGGCCATCGCGCCGCCGATGATCGCGCTCTGGTTCTGGCAGCCGCCATTGGTGACGATTGCCCAGCCCATCCAGGCGGCTCGTCGATGAACGCGATTGGCGATACGGCCGATGCGGAGCAGAGCTGGCAGGCCTGGAAAGCACGGAACGCCGTCCACGAGGTTCGCCGCAAGAGCCAGGTGCGCACGCTCGTGGCGCTCGTGTGCTTCGTCGCGGCGCTGGCGCTGTGGCTCTGAAAACAGCCACCCGCTGGCGTTGTCGCTAACGAGCATTCTGGCGTGATCGCGCGTTCGCGCGCGACGCCGCGGTGCCGATTTCGGGGGCGTTGTTGACCAGCGCCACCGACGGCGCTGATGCTTTTCTGTAGGGCACCTTTTCGATCTGCACCTTGCGCTCGAGCGCTTCTTCGAGCGCCCGCGCCTGCTTGTGCGCCGCCCAAATCTCCAGCTCGGCATCGCCGACGGCCTGGACCTTGATGAAAATCCGACCCATCCGTTCGCGGACCTCGATGCCGCGGACGACCCCATGGCGGCTGCGATCGAGCGTCTCGGCAAGCCGCAGGAATGCCGATAAGATCGTCACGGTGCGGCGCGCCTCTTTCGGAAGGCTCGTCAGGCCGATGTGTTCGCGCTTGGGCGTCGCGCGCCTGTGGTATCGCGTCAGCAGTGCGATCACGTCGATCTCTTCCGGTTCGAAACCGCGCAAGTCGCCGTTCTTGATCAGATAGTACGAGTGGCGGTGATGCTTCTCGTAGCTGATGTGGTTGCCGATATCGTGCAGCAGCCCGGCGTACTCCAGCCATTCACGCTCGCGATCGCCGAGGCCATGAATACGACGCGTATAGTCGAACAGCGTCAGCGCCAGCGCCGCGACTTGCTTCGCATGCTCGGCCTCCCAGTCGCAGCGCTCACCGAGCTCGATCACCGAACGCCGCCGCACATCCGGGTAACTGTCGATGTTCTTGATGTGGGCGCGATGGCGCTGGATGTAGTCGAGCAGCACTCCTTCGCGCAACGCGAGATCGCATAACGTGATCTCGTCGGCGTCGAGCTGCTTGAGCAGCGTATCGAGCAGGATCGCGCCGGCGACCATGATGTCCGCGCGCCGCGGGTCCAGACCAGGCAGTCGCAGCCGTTCTTCAAGATCCAGTTCGACGACGGTCTTGCGCAGTTTGCGGAGGCTCCTGGCCGGCACCCGCAGGTTCCGCACCTCTTGCGGGATGCTGCCGCGCTCGAGCGCAATCGCCACCACACCAAGCGACAGGATCGTGCCCGACGTGCCGATCACCCGATCGAAGCCGCTCTCCGTAATCAGGTCGACATAGCGGTCGACCTCCTCGCGGATGCACTTCACCATCTTTCGCTCGTCGCGGTTGGAGATCGGATCGGATCCGACGAACCGTTCGGTCAATCGGATCACCCCGAGCTTGAAGCTGCGCGCCAGATCGACCTGGCTGCCGGAGCCGCGCGTGATCTCGACGCTGCCGCCGCCGATGTCGATCACCACGGCCGGCTTCGGCGTGTCGACGCCGTAGACGGCCGCGAGATGGATCAGTCGTGCTTCTTCGGTGCCGGTAATGATGCGGGCGCGAATCCCGGTGCGGCGCTCGATGGCGCGCAGGAACGCGCCGCCGTTTTCGGCTTCGCGCGTCGCGCTGGTGGCGACGGCGAGGATTTCATCGACTTGATGCGATTCGGCCAGCCGCTTGAACTTCGACAGCGCCTGCAACGCCGCGGTCATCGCTTCGGGCGTCAGCTTCTTGCCGTCGAGGCCGCCGGCGCCCAGCCGGACCATTTCTTTTTCACGGTCGACGATTTCGAACGAGAAGTCCGGACGCACCCGGACAACGATCATGTGGACGGAATTGGTGCCGATGTCGATCGCTGCGAGGCGCAAGGGGATAAGCTAAACTCATCGTAGCATGGAGCATTCAGCCCTCTCGGTCGCGCTGTTGCGCCAGCGTCTCGTTTCGCTGCTGCAGGCCATGCCCGCCGCTCAGGCCGGCGATGAATTGTCGGTGCATCAGGCGCGCGTTGCGTCACGCCGATTGCGCGAAGCGCTGCCGGTGTTGAGCACCACCGCTAACGGTGTCGCGCTCGCACGCGTGCAAAATCGTGTTCGCCGCATCACGCGCGCCCTGGGTCCCGTGCGCGAGCTCGACGTCACGCTGTCGTTGCTTGCCGAGCTCGAGAGCAAGGGCGCCGCGCCCAAACGCGCCATCGCCCGCGTGCGCAGCGCCGTCGCCGAGGAGCGTCAGAAACGGCGACGCGCGATGCTCGCCGAGATCACGCCGTCGCGTCTCGATAAGCTGAGAAAGCGGCTCGTGAAGGTCGCCGCGCCGGCGGAGCAGCGCGAGCCGAGCCGTGGCGCGCTGGTCGAGGCGGCGGAGCAGGCCGTGCTCCGGGCCCGCCGCTTGCGGGCGGCAATCGATCACGCCGGCGGCATCTACCTGGCCGATCGGCTGCACCGCGTACGCATCGAAGCGAAGAAGCTGCGCTATGCGCTCGAGATTCAGCGAGAGCTGACACGATCCCGGTCGACCGCGCACCTCAATCGCTTGAAACGCCAGCAGGATCTCCTCGGCCGCATCCACGATCTCGAAGTGCTGATCGAGCGGACGCGCGAGGTACAGGCCTCGCTGCCGGCACAGAATCGCCGGGCGATGGCCGAGCTCAACCGGTTGATTCGCGCGCTCGAAGCCGAATGCCGCGCCGGCCATGCCGAGTACATGCGCGGCCGCGAGTCCCTCATCAAATTGTGCGAAAGCATTGCCGACGCTCAGGCCGAGTCGCGCTCGCCGGCTGCATAACTCCCCGGACTTTTCATGGCTGCTACGATCGAGTTGTACCTGGTACGTCACGCAATCGCGGCTGAACGCGGGCCGAAGTATCCCGACGATCGCTTACGGCCGTTGACCCCGGGTGGTACCAAGAAATTTGCGGAATCGATCCCCGGCCTGATCGAGATGGACGTGGTGATCGATTTCGTTCTGACCAGTCCGCTGGTCCGCGCGCGCGAGACGGCGCAGCTGCTCGCCGCCGGATTGAAACCCAAGCCGGCCATTGGAGAGATCGAGGCACTGGCTCCGGGTGGGCGTCCCCAGGCGATCACCGAAGCGATCAAGACGCACGCCAAGCGGCATCGCCGCCTGGCCATCGTCGGACACGAGCCGGACCTTGGCGAGCTGGCAGCGCGGCTGCTGGGTGCGCGCGGCGGCGTTGAATTCAAGAAGGGCGCCGTGTGTTTGATCGAAACCGATGGCGCGACCCCGGCAGGGCCTGGGACGTTACGCTGGATGCTGACGCCCAAGGCGCTTCGCGCGCTCGCTTCGTAGTCCCCATTCCCGAGCGCCGCAAGCCGAGGGCTGGAAGGTGCAGGCGATGAAAGCGTGCGTCATCATCAACCCCGTCGCCGGCCCTGGACGCAAGCGGACGGTCGGCGTGTGCATCGACGCCGCGAAGTCAATCCTTGGCCGACATCAGTACGATGTTGACGTGCGCATCACCGGCGGTCCGGGCGATGCCTTTCGTTTCGCCTCCGACGCGGTTGCGTCGGGATGCGAGTTGGTGGTCGCGTGGGGCGGCGACGGCACCGTCAACGGCGCCGCATCGGCAGTCGCCCGGACAGCCACCACGCTGGCGATTGTCCCCGGCGGTTCCGGTAACGGACTGGCCCGCGATCTCGGCGTGCCGTTCAACCCCACGGCGGCTTTGCAGATCGCCGGCGGCGGCACCACCCGGGCGATCGATGCCGGTGAGCTCCATGGCTCGTTATTCTTCAACGTGGCCGGCATCGGTTTCGACGCGCGAATTGCGGCACGCCTGGCGGAGCCCGGCGTGCGACGTGGACTGCTCGGTTACGTTCTCGCGACCTTCGATGAAATGCGACGCTACGAGCCCGGTGCCTACTCGATTCGCAACGCCCGTGATGTCACCGGCCAATCACAAATGCCCGACATCGTCGATCGATCGGCGTTGTTCATCGCGCTGGCAAATTCGCGCCAGTACGGCAGCGGCGCGCAGATCGCGCCAAAGGCGCTGCTTGACGATGGGATGATTGAGATTGTGGTGGTGGAGCCGCAGTCTGGCTTCAGCATTCTGCGGCAGGTACCCGATTTCTTTCGCGGCACCCTCAACGAGCGGCCCGGTCTGCTGATGCGCAGCGCATCGTCGATGGACATTTCGAGCACGCATCCGATTACGTTCCATGTCGACGGCGAACCCCGAAAAGGGCCGTCGAATATCAGCTTGCGGACACGCCGTGGCGCGCTGTCGGTGAGGGTGGGGCGGTAAAGCGCCCGCATGGTCGTGAAAACGGCAACGCGTGGCGCCCGGCAGCCGAAGAAGCGCGCCAATTCTTGGTGACGTGCCGGCGTGCCCAACCGTCCTCGCCGGTTTTCGTGATTGTCATCAAGCCGTCGCCGGTTCTACACTGCACCGCGCTACCGTTCTCCATCGAGGAAACCTGCAAATGAAACACACTTGTGTGCTGTTGTTGACGTTACTGCTTGCGGCGCCGGCCTGGGCGCAATTTGAAACCGGCAACGTCGTCGGGACCATCAAGGATTCGACCGGCGCCGTGGTGCCGGACGCCAAGGTCACCCTGACCAACACGCAGACCGGCGTGAGCACCGAGAAATTCAGCGATGCCAACGGCATTTACGAATTCTTTACCGTGCGGCCGGGGACCTACGTCATTACCGCTGAGAAGGCCGGCTTTTCGGTGGCGCTGGTCGACAACGTGCAGGTTACGGTGGGCGCGCGGCAGCGCGTCGACCTGAACATGGTGGTCGGGCAGCTGACGGAAAAGGTCGAAGTCAGCGCGCGCGCGGTGCTGCTGCAGACCGATTCGAGCGACCGCAGCCAGGTGATCACCGGCGAGCAGACCAAGGCGCTGCCGCTGAACGGCCGCGAGTACTCGGCGCTGGCGTTGCTGTCGCCTGGCGTGCGTCTGTCGTCGCTCAACACCGGCGGCTTTACCCCTCGCGAGGGGTCGTTCAACGTCAACGGGCTGCGCTCGACCTTCAACAACTTCCTGATCGATGGTGTCGACAACAACGCTTACGGCACCAGCAACCAGGGCTTCTCGAATCAGGTGATGCAGCCCGCGCCCGATGCGGTGGGCGAGTTCAAGGTCGTCACCAACAACATGAGCGCGGAGTACGGCCGGTCGGCGGGCGCGACCATCAACGTCGCGTATGCCAGCGGCACCAACAGTTTCCGCGGCTCGGCGTGGGAGTTCATGCGGCGAACCGCGTTGAACGCGACCGGGTTCTTCCGTCCGGCCAGCGGCATCAAACCCGGGTTCGACCGCGATCAATTCGGCGGCGTGCTGGGCGGACCGATCGTCCGCAACAAGGCGTTCTTTTTTGCCGATGTGGAGGTCTTCGACCAGACGCGCAGCCAGACGGCGATTTCGACGATTCCCACGCTCGCGCAACGCTCCGGCATCCTCGCCGTCGAGGTGCGGAACCCGTTGACCGGTGTGGTGTATCCGGCGGGCACGCCGATCCCGATGAGCGCGTTCGCGCGGCAGGTGCTCGGCGATCTGCCGCCTCCGTCGAACGCCGCGGCAACGAACAATCTGCAGATCCTGCAGGAGTTCACCAACCGCACGCCGAAGGCCGGCGGCAAGGTTGACATTCAAGTCAGCCCGCGGCTGTCGCTGTTCGGCCGCGTCGGCTGGCGCGATGCGGATATTTTCGATCAGCCGACGATCAGCGGGCCGTCGGGTGGCGGCGGCAACGCGGAAACCTACGTCACCAACAAGCAGTTCTCGAGTGGATTGACCTATTCGCCGAGCGGCACGTCGCTGTTCGAAGCGCGCTTCGGGTGGTCACACACCCGGGCCGGCAAGAATCCGTACGCCTTGTGGTCTGGCCAGGGCCGCGCCGAAGAGGTCTATGGCATCAGCGGGCTGCCGGCCGATCCGCGCGTCGCCGCGGGACTGCCGACGCAATCCATTTCCGGGTTTGCCGAGCTCGGACGCCAGCCGACGAACCCGCAATGGCAGTACCCAACGGTCTTCAATCCGAAGATCAACTACACGTGGCTGCAGGGCCGCCATTCGCTGAAGACCGGCTACGAATTCCAGCGCGTCCTGACGGAGGTGCAGGACGTCAACCCGTTATACGGGCGCGATTTTTACGCCGGCCAGTTCTCGCGGCCGGCAGGCGTCGCGGCGAACAACATCTACAACCTTGCAGACTTCATGTTCGGGCTACGTTCGACTTACGCGTTGAGCAACATTCTGGTCGCGGAGCTGGAGCAGAACATGCACTTCGTGTATCTGCAGGACGACTGGCGCGTCAACGACCGCCTGACGATCAATGCGGGCCTTCGCTACGAGTACGCCACGCCGTGGGTGGAAGCGAACAACGTGCTGTCCAATTTCGATCCCGCGCGCCGCACCATGGTGATGGCCGCGGACGGATCGCTGGAGAGCCGATCGACCATCAAGCCGGATCGCAACAACCTCGGCCCGCGGCTAGGCATGGCATATACGGTGGATGACCGCACGGTGCTGCGCGGCGGATGGGGGATGAGCTACGTGCACTTTCATCGGGCCGGCGGCGCGAACGTCCTGGCCATCAACGGCCCGCAGGTGATCAACGCCGTGGTCGTGCAGACGCCGGCCGAAAGCACGTTCCGCCCCACGCAGGCGGGGTACCCGGCGGGTCTCACGGATCCGTCACGCTTCAATCCGCTGCTCGCCAACATCACCTACATGCCCAGAGACTATCGGTCGAGCGAGGTGCAAAGCTGGTTCGCCTCGCTGCAGCGCGAAGTCTGGACCGGCGCACTGCTGGACGTCGCGTATGTCGGCAACCGCGCCGACGGCATGCTGCTGTTCGCGAACTACAATCAGGCGTCGCCAAACAACGCCGCCGGGACGATCCCGCTGCAGCAGCGGCGTCCGATCCCGGAATTCGCGGACATCACGTATTCGTTCAACGGCGGCAAGTCCCGCTATCACGCGTTCCAAGGGAAATTCGACTGGCGGATGTCGGACAACATCACGCTGCTCAGCTCGTTGACCCTGTCGCAGACCAAGGACAACGGCGCCGGCTCGCTTGAAAATCCCAATGGCAACTTTCCGGCGCCCCAGGACTTCTACAACATGGACGCCGATTTCGGCGTGTCCGCGTATCACCAGCCGTACAACAGCACGACCAGCTTCATCATCGACCTGCCGTTCGGCCGGGGCCGCAAGTATTTGAATAACGCCAACGCCGTGACCGACGCGCTGCTCGGCGGCTGGATGCTTGCCGGCATCAACACCGTCTCCCCGGGCGAAATGGTGACGTTGATCTACACGCCGACGGCCGCCCAACAGGTGTCAGGCATTCAGCAGGACTTCCGCGGTGCTAACAATTACCGGCCGAACGTCAACGGCGACCCCTACGTGCCGGAAGGTGAGCGCTCGGTCAACAACTGGTTGAGCCGCACCACGGTCACGGTCCCAACGGACAACAGCCAGCCGTTCGGCAACGCGCCGCGCAACAGCGTGCGCGGTCCGCTGCTGTGGACGGTCGACATGGTGATGTCGAAGCGCTTCAACATGCCGTGGCGAAACGGCTCGTTCGAATTCCGCGGCGAGTTCTTCAACCTGCTGAACCGCACGAACTTCCGCGCCCCTAACGGCAACCGCAGCGCCGCGGCCTACGGGACGATCACGTCGACCTACGATCCACGGATCATCCAGTTCGGGTTCAAGGCGAGCTTCTAAGCGCCATCGCTGTCGGGGACACCGAGCGTCGCGCGGCACGGTGTCCTCGACAGGTCTTACCAAAACCCCAGGAACTTCCACCACGCGCCGCCGGCAATCACCCAGATCGCGACGTTGGCGACCGACACGTAAAAGCCCACGCGCCACCACTCGGCGCGCGTCACGTAGCCGGTGCCAAACAGGATCGGGCCGGTCGTCGTCCCGTAGTGGGTGAGCCCCGCCGTCAGGTTGGCCAGGCACAACAGCGAATAGACCGCCAGCTGCGTTGGCACGCCGATGCCGATCAGAACCGCGACGAACGGCGGAAACATCGCCAGCATGTGCGCGGTGATGCTCGCGAAAAAATAATGTGAGTAGAAGAAGATCAACAGGATCGCAAGGAGCACGACCTGCCACGGAATGCCGATGAACAGGCCCGCGACATTCTCGGCGAGCACCCGCGTGGAACCCGTCTGATTCAGGAGCTCGCCCATCCGCAGCATGCCGCCGTACCAGATGAACACGTCCCACGCCGCGCGTTCGCTCGACGCGGTCTGCCACGCCATCGTTCCGGTCACCAGCAACACGCCGAGACCGATGAACGCGACCATCGTGACGTCGAGGCCGTGCCAGACGGTGGTCAACCACGTCACGCCGACGCCGGCGAAGACCAGCAGTGTGATCCATTCAGAGCGGCTCAGCGGGCCCATCTTGATCAGTTCGGCGCGGGCAAACTGCGGGGCTTCAGGCGTGTGGGTGACCTCGGGCCGCAGCGTGCGATAGGTAATCCACGGCACCACGAGGCACGAGAGCAGCCCCGGCACAATCGCGGCCATGAACCAGCTTGGCGCCGTGACCTCGGTGTTGGTCAGCTTCAACGCGAGGTTGGCGCCGAGCAGGTTGCTGGCCTGGCCGGTGATGAACATCGCGCACGCCACCGCGGAGCCTTGATACATCGCGGCCACGAGAAAGGCACCAAGGCGGAGGCGCGTGTGATCGGGGCGCGAATCAAACAGCTCCGCGATGCTGCGGCCGACGGGCAGCACCATGCCCGCGCTGCGCGCCGTGATCGACGGCACCCCTGAGGCCAGCGTCACATCGGTCATCTGCAGCGCGTAGGCAACCCCCAGCGATGTCCTGCCGACCGCGCGCACGAACAGCAAGGCGATGCGGCGGGCCAGGCCGCAGTCGAGCATCATCTTCGCGATCAGCATCGCCACAATGACGAGCCACACCGACGGCTGTCCGAAACCGCCGAGCACCTCGGGCATCGGCGTCCCGTTGATCGCCATCGCCG
The DNA here is from genome assembly GCA_035626435.1 of Vicinamibacterales bacterium. Classification (GTDB taxonomy): domain Bacteria; phylum Acidobacteriota; class Vicinamibacteria; order Vicinamibacterales; family UBA2999; genus 12-FULL-67-14b. The sequence goes on along the minus strand of DASPNQ010000142.1, from coordinate 42,185 downwards.
TCAACCCGAGCAACACCAGCGCCGACGCCGGCAACGGATCGGTGACCATGCCGGCAATCACCGCGATGAAGATCGCGGTCTGCCGCCAGCCTTGCGAGGTGATCGTGTCAGGCGGCGGGATGATGTGGCCGATGACGAGGTAAATCAGAACAAGTACGGCCAGGCCGCGAGTGCGACTCATTCGCGGGGATTGTATCCTGTTGCCGAGCTACCACTTGAAGGTTGCGCTCGCCTGCATCGTCTCGGCGGCCGTCGTCCTGATCTCGCCGTTCATGGGGCAGCTACAGTCGTACCTGCGGCGGTCGCTGACGACCACGCAATACGTGTGGTTGTTCGGGACGGCGGTCTCGGCGGCGATCGCCATGGCGATGTTCTTTGCCTACGTTCGCATCCGCGAGCGGCGTCGGCAGCGTCTTGCGCTGATGGCGGCCGCTGTGGCGTTGGGCGGCGGCTACATGTGGCTGACCGCCACGCCGTATGCCGAGGTGAACGCCGTCGAGCGCGTGCACTTCGTCGAATACGGGATGATCGCGTGGCTGTTTTATCGCGCGCGCCTGCAACATCAACGTGGCGTCGCAGGGGAAGCCAATGATGGGTCGCTAATTCTGGTACCGCTGCTGCTCGCATTCATGGTGGGCACGCTGGATGAATGGCTGCAATGGTTCATCCCGGTGCGGGTCGGCGAAGCGCATGACGTATTCCTGAACCTGGCCGCCATCGCGTGCGGGTTGATGTTTGCGTTCGCGTTACAGCCGCCGGATTCATTTGCATGGCGACTTCATCAACGGACGCTGCGGCAAACCGGCGTCGTTGCGGCGGTCGTCTGGTTGGTGTTTGCCGCGTTCGTCAGCCAGGTGCATTTAGGCTATGAGCACGATGTGCCGGGCGTCGGCCGTTTTCGCTCCCACTACACGCTCGACGAGCTGATCGCATTGCAGAAGGAGCGGCGGCATCGCTGGGATGCCGAGCCGCCGCGGACGCTGCGGCGGCTTTCGCAGGAAGACCAGTACCTTGATGAAGGGGTGTGGCATGTCAGGCGCCGGAACCTGACCGGCGGCATCGAGGCGTGGCACGAAAACCTGATTCTGGAGCGCTACTACGCGCCGGTCATCGACATTCCGACGTATGCTTCGCCGGATCGCAACCGCTGGTCGCTCGAACAACGCGAGAATATGGCGACTTCGATCGGCCAACCGAGCTCGACTTTTACGAGCACCGCCGAACCATACCCGATCGTCACCTGGTCGAAACGATCGTTCTGGTCGGCAGCCATCGCGATTGCGATCGCCTTATGCGGTCTGCCGTGGCTCAGCGCGAGTCGCCGCTAATCCGTTGGACGAGCCCGCGAACTCGTCGATCGATGTCGGCGACAATCGCGTCGACGATCGCCGGTGATTGGCCTTTGGGATCCTGAATCGGCCAATCATCACGCACCGCGCCGGGGACCACGGGACATTCGTCGCCGCAGCCCATCGTGATCAGCCATTGCGCCGTCGACGCGAGCTCGGGCGTCAGCCGCTGCGGCGTGTGCGTCGAGACATCGATACCGCGCTGCCGCATCGCCTCGACGACTTCGGGATGCACTCGCGCCGCCGGCTGTGTCCCGGCGGAGATAGCCCTGGCATGATGCGGGTCGGCGTACTTGTTGAACAGCGCCGCGGCGATTTGCGAGCGTCCGGCGTTATGGACGCAGGCGAACAGAACGGTGATCACGCGGTCTTGAGCGCTGCCTGCAGCCGCCGCTCGTCCTTTTCCGCGATCGCCGTGTGCGTCAGCGCATGCAGCGCGGCCTTCACGACCGAGGCGACGACGGGGTTGTCGATGCGCGCCAGGCGATAGTGCATCCAGATGCCGTCGCGTCGCGCTTCGACCAGACCGGATTTCCGCAGGTAGGCCAGGTGGCGCGACGCTGTCGGCTGCGGCACGTCAAGACTGGCGTGGATGTGGCATACGCAAATCTCCTCCTGGCCGAGCAGCGACAGGATGCGCAGCCGCGTCGGATCGGCGAGCGCCGCATAGACGCTGGTCAGCGCATCGAGGTCCTTGAGCGCGGGCGCCGGTTTCGTCGAACAGCACGGGCTTGACATATTCGCGTATGCGAATATAGGATCGCTCCAGACATTCGCTAACGCGAATATAACACATCGATTGACGATGGGCAGGGACAGGATTCGTATGACGTTACCCGTTGCAGTGATTGGTGCCGGCCCGGTTGGACTGGCAGCCGCCGCGCACCTCGTGCGGTATCAGCAGCCATTCCTCGTCCTCGAGGCAGGGGACGGCCCGGCGTCGGCGGTTCGAGAATGGGGGCATGTGCGCACGTTCTCGCCGTGGCGCTACATGGTCGACCCTGCGGCCGGGTCGTTGCTCACATCGACGGGCTGGGCGGCGCCCGACGCGGACGCCTTGCCGACCGGCCGGGAGCTGATCGACCGATACCTCGCGCCGCTCGCGGCGCATCACGCGATCGCGCCTCATGTGCGTTACCACGCCGGCGTCACCAGCGTCGGCCGTAAGGACTTCGACAAGGTGCGCACCAAGGACCGCGATCGGCAGCCGTTCGAGGTTCGCCTCGCCACCGGCGAAACCATCGACGCGCGCGCGATCATCGACGCCAGCGGCACCTGGCTGCGGCCAAACCCCGCGGGGTCCGGCGGTGTGCACGCCGCCGGCGAACACGCGCATCACGAGCACGTCTCGTATGGCATTCCGGACGTGCTCGGGCGCGAGCGCCGTCGCTACGCAGGAAAGCAGGTCCTGGTGGTCGGCAGCGGCCACTCGGCGTTCAACGTCATCCTCGACTTGCTGCAATTGCTCCACGAAGTTCCAACGACGCAAGTCACTTGGGCGATGCGCAGAGATACCCTCGACGCCGTCTGGGGTGGCGGCTCCGCCGACGCGCTCGAAGCGCGCGGCGAGCTCGGTCAGCGCGCGAAGCGGGCCGTCGAGTCCGGCGCGATCCGCGTCATCACACCATATCGGATTCGCAAGATCGCCGAGCACCTCGGAGGATTACGGATCACCGGCAGTGTGCGGCACGACGAGGTCAGCGTCGACGCCGACGAGATGATCGTATGCACGGGATTCCGCCCGGATCTCCAGATGCTGTCGGAGGTTCGCCTCGGCCTCGATCCGTTGCTGGAGTGCCCGACCTCGCTTGGTCCGCTCATCGACCCGAACGAGCACAGCTGCGGTACGGTGCGGCCGCACGGCGCGCGCGAGCTCGCCCATCCCGAAAAAGATTTCTACATCGTCGGCATGAAGAGTTACGGCCGTGCGCCGACCTTTCTCCTGGCGACGGGCTACGAGCAGACGCGGTCGGTCGTGGCGATGCTGAGCGGGGATGTCGCGGCGGCAGAACGCGTCGAGCTGGTGTTGCCGGAGACCGGCGTGTGCAACACAACGCTGCCTGCGTCGGCTGGCGGATGTTGCGGCGGGCCCGCATCGGTCTCGGTTCTGGAAACGTTGGCCGAGCGACGGCCGGACCTTGCGATCTCGCACGCCGACGGCGGGCAACCAACGGTTCACGTCTGTTGCACTGACGATGCGGTGGCCAAGGTGGAAGGCAAGAGCGGGTGTGGCTGCGGCACGCCGGAGCCGGTGCTGCTGCAACTCGGCGGCGCCCGACAAAGGTAAACGGATCATCTGAATCGATTGGAGAAGCACATGAAGGCGTTAGCGGCGTTGGCGTTGTCGATAGGGCTTGGCGCGGTAATCGGCGGTCAGGAAGGCGCGGCCACGCTGCCGGCCAATTACAAAGTGCAGTTCGAGAATGCGTGGGTCAAGGTGACCTCGGTCCGTTACGAGCCGAAACAGAAGCTGCCCGGACATACCCACACGCCGAATGCCGCCGCATACGTGTATTTGAACGACGGCCCTCCGGTGATCTTCACGCACGTCGGCGGTAAACCGGCGACGCGCCCGGCGACCAAGGCGGGTGCGTTTCGGGTGTATCGCGGGCTGGAGGAGGTCCACGAAGTCGAGAACACGGGGCAGGCGCCGAGCGAATTTCTGCGCGTGGAATTCAAGACGACGCCGATCGAGCCGGCAACCTTCTATGGCAAGTTCGAGCGGCCGGCACCGTCTGCAGAGCCGGTTGTGCACTTCAATCACCCGCAGTTGCGGGTGACGCGTCTGTGGCTGCAGCCCGGACAGGATGTGCAGGTCGCGGCCAGAGCCGAACCGGCGCTGGTCGTGGCGCTGGGGAGCGGCATGGGCCTCCACGCCGGCGAGACGCGATGGGTCGACGCGACGACGACGACCCGGTTTACAAACAGTGCCGCCGCGCCCGCGGATTTGCTGCGATTCGATCTGCGTTCGCGCCCGCGTAACACGCGTTGATTTGCCGAACTTCTGATCTTGTGATGTGGTGATCGACCGGAGGCCGGCACCCATCACGACATCGCCAGATCGCGCGATCACGACATCCGCCATTGTCGCCCTCGGTTGCGGGCAGCTGGTCAACTGGGGCGTCATGTATTTCGCGTTCGGGGTGCTCTTGGTACCGCTCGAGCGCTACCTCGATGCACCGCGTTGGCTGGTCGCCGGCGCATTCTCGCTTGGGCTGCTGATGTCCGCGGTGACGGCGCCCATCGTCGGCCGACTCGCCGATCGCGGGCAGGGGCCGGCTGTGATCCAGGCCGGTGGCCTGGTCGCAGCGGGCCTGCTGATCTTCTGGGCGGCGTTTCCTTCGATTGTGTCGACATACGTCGTGTGGGCGCTGCTTGGCATCTGTATGTCGGCGATTCTCTACGAGCCGGTGTTCGCCGTCGTCGGCCGGGCATTTGGCGACGCGTCGGATCGAATGCGCGCGATCGCGACCGTGACCGTAATGGGTGGCCTGGCCAGCACCGTGTTTCTCCCCGGGACGGCGGCGCTCAACGCGTGGCTTGGCTGGCGCGGCGCCACCGTCGCGATCGCCGCGATCATCGCGGTCAGCACGATTATCGTCGGACGTGTGGCGTTCAGGGACCTCGAGTGGTCGGCGGCGACGATACGTGACGCGATCGTCGGTCGCGCGATGGCGGGTGCCGCCCCCTTGCCGGGTGTCGACCGCATCGCTCTCGTTTTCGCGATTTCCGCGATCGTCAACTCCGGCGTGGCGTCGAACCTCGTAGCGGCGCTGATGGAAGGCGGTTTCGAGCCGACGGTCGCGGCGACGGTCGCGGGCCTGTTTGGGGTGACGCAGTTACCCGGCCGGCTGCTGATGACGAGTCCGCGGTTCACGCCCAGCCCGATCATCTTGGTGATCTTCAGCTTCGCATTGCAGGTCATTGGCCTCGTTGCGTTGATGTTCGACAACGGCGTGGCGCTGGTCAGCGGCGTCGTGATCTTCGCGAGCGGGGCCGGCCTGACGACGCTGGCGCGGCCGTATTGGGTGCTGCACCGCTACGGCGCGGAACGCGCGGGCGGCGCGAATGGCATCATCGCGCGTGGCTCACAGTTGGCGCGCGCGGCTGGTCCCGTCGCCGCCGCAGCGTTGGCCGGCGCGAGCAGTTATGCGCTGGTGTTTCTGTTGTTTGGTGGACTGCTGATTGCCGCCGGCATCGCCGCTGCAACGCCCGAACGCGCCCAAACACCAATCGGGAAGTGAACCCGATGAGGGTCCGCTTCCCGATTGGCGTGGCTTGGCGCCGGTGGTGACGCGCGGCTGCGCTATTTCGTCACGACACCGCAGACGATACGGTCGCCGGCGTTGCCCGACGGATCCGTCTTCATGTCGTCGGCAGCCGCGTGAATCATCAGCGCCGTGCCGCCGTTCGCATAGATCGAATTCGGCTCAGCGCCCATCGTCACGTTCTTGTTGACAACGGTGGTCTTGGCGACGCCCTTGGCGTCGACGGTGAAGTTCGGCATGTCACCGGCATGCGGGCCTTCGGGATTCTGCTCGCCGTGCTTCTTGTTGGCCGGATTGAAATGCGAGCCGGCGCTGGTAAACGGCGGCTCGCACTTCGGCACGGCGTGGAAGTGCAGCGCGTGCTCGCCCGGCGGCAGCCCCTTGACGTCGAGATCGATCGACACGCCGCCACCCTTGGCGGGCGAAATCATCGCCATGCCGACGCTGTTGCCTTTGGCGTCCTTCAGATCGACGTGCTTCATCTGCGCGGACACGGCCGCGGTGCCGACGAAACAGGCGAGTGCAATTACGGAAAAGATGCGGGTCATAGGCTCCTCTGCGTCAATCATAGTCCAGCGCCGGACATTAGGGCGAAACTGGGCCGTTCGACGGTTGTAACGCGCCGTAACAATCGTATGACATACTCTCGCCGTGCGCTTCCGTCTGATACCCCGCGAAGAGAAGTTCTTTGCCGATTTCATCCAGCTGGCCGATCGCATCGTCTCGGGCGCCACGCTGCTCGAGCGGATGCTCGCGTCCGACCCGCCGGCCTGGGATACGGCGCTCCAGATCAAGCAGATCGAATCCGAGTGCGACGCGCTGACGCACAACATCATCAAGCGCCTCAACTCGACCTTCGTGACGCCGATCGATCGCGAGGATATTCACTCCCTCGCCAAATCGCTCGACGACGTGATGGATGCGATTGACGCGGCCGCGGCGGTGACGCGCCGGTACCGGATGTCGCAGCTGCGCTACGGCGCGCGCGAGCTGGCATCGTTGACCTGGCAATCCGCGATGCAGGTGAAGGTCGCGGTCGAAGCGCTCGAGCGCAAGAAGGATGTCCACCAGCTCGCCGTCGAGGTCAACCGGCTCGAGAACGCCGCCGATGACGTGCACGACGAGGCGCTGCGCCGCCTGTTCGAGGAAGAGAAGGACGCGATCACGCTGATCAAGTGGAAGGAAGTCCTGGACCTGCTCGAGGAAGCGACGGACCGCTGCGAGGACTGCGCGAACGTCCTCGAAGGTGTCGTCGTCAAGCACGGGTAGCGTCGGTGGAACTGTTCCTCGTCGTCCTGGTCATCGTCGTCGCGTTGGTGTTCGATTACATCAACGGGTTTCACGACGCCGCCAACTCGATCGCCACCGTCGTGTCCACGCGCGTGCTGTCACCGGGACGGGCGGTGATGTGGGCGGCGTTCTTCAACTTCATCGCCGCCTTCGTGTTCGGGACCGCGGTCGCCAAGACGGTCGGCTCCGGCATGGTCGACGTCAGCGTCGTGACGACGTCGGTGATTCTGGCCGGCCTCACCGGCGCGATTGTCTGGGACTTGATCACGTGGTACTACGGGCTGCCGACCAGTTCGTCACACGCGCTGATTGGCGGCTACGCCGGTGCGGCGATCGCCAAGGTCGGCATGATCGCGTTGATTCCCTCTGGGTGGACCAAGACGCTGATTTTCATCGTGCTCGCGCCGATGATTGGTCTCACGCTGGGTTTCCTGTTGATGACGTCGATACTGTGGATCTTCCGGAACTTCGCGCCGTCGCGTGTCGATCGCCACTTCCGGCGCCTGCAGCTGGTCTCGGCGGCCGCCTACAGTCTCGGCCACGGCGGCAACGACGCGCAGAAGACCATGGGCATCATCGCCGGGGCATTGTTCGCTGGCGGAATAACGAGCGAATTCACGATCCCATTCTGGGTGGTGCTCGCCGCGCATGCGGCGATTGCACTCGGCACGCTGGCCGGCGGCTGGCGCATCATCCACACGATGGGCTCGAAGATCACGCGTCTTCAGCCGGTCGGCGGTTTCGCCGCCGAAACCGCGGGCGCGATCTCGCTGTTCACGGCCACCGGCCTCGGGGTACCGGTCAGCACCACGCATACGATCACCGGCGCGATTATCGGCGTCGGCTCGACCCGCCGGCTCTCGGCGGTGCGGTGGGGCATCGCCGGTCAGATCGTGTGGGCGTGGGTGCTGACGATTCCTGCCTCCGCATTCATCGCCATGGTGACGTTCTACATCCTGGCATTTGCCGGCCTGCCGTAGGCTCCGGCAGCGATTGCCGTCGGTCAGGCCGTGCGATCGCGCAGCCCGGTCACCCCTGATTCGCGTGCGCAGTTCGCGCAGCAGAACAGCCGCGTTTCGCTTTCGACGCCATGGCCGATGATCCGGCAGCCGCAGTGCTCGCAGGTCGGCGCCACGTGGTGGATGGCGCACTCGAACGTGTCGAACGTGTACGTCTGTCCGGCCATCCGCACTTCGAAACTCTTGTCGTAGTTGTTGCCGCACATATCGCATTTCGCCATCGCGCACCTCGGCGATGGTCGTTGCAAACCTGACTCCACGCCGCGCGCTGGCACCTTGATTGCTCCCGATCGCTCCTGGGGGTTTTCACTATGCGACAGAACCGTGGAGCGATGTTGCTGGCCATTGGCGTCGGCGCGCTGTTGATGTTCTATCTCGATCCGGCTCGTGGCCGCCGCCGGCGTGCGCTGGTTCGCGACAAGTTCGTCCGCGCCGGCCACGCGACAGCCGAGGCGTTCGAGGGCACGCGGCGCGACCTTGGCAATCGCCTCGAGGGGGCACGTGCACGCTGGCAACGGCTCGGCCGGCACGAGACGGTCGATGACGATACCTTGCGTGAGCGCGTGCGTGCCCAACTTGGCCACTACATCACCAACGTCGACGACGTCGCCATCGATATCGCGGATGGGTGCGTGACGCTGAGCGGTCATGTCGATGCGCGTCAGGCCCGGCCGTTGGTGCGTGCGATCAGCCGCGTCCCGGGCGTGTGCGACGTCACTAGCCGCCTGACCAGCGACGGGATGCCCGTAACCGGCGGTCGCCGCGTGACTGTGCCCGTGATGTTGCTGGTAGCCACCGGCGCGGCTGTCGCGGCGCGTAACGCGCGCCTGCGCTGACGAACCGCGGTCATCACCGGGCGTCGCTCACGCAGACCGAGCCGGCCTGATGCGCGATCGCGACTCGACACGTCGTCAGCGAAGCGGCAGCGTCACGGTGAACAGCGCGCCACCGCCTTCCTGATTCGAGGCGCTGACTTCGCCGCCGAGTGCGTGAACCAGGTGCTTGACGATCGACAGGCCGAGCCCTGTCCCGCCGGGTTGGGTGCGTGACTTGTCGACCCGATAAAAGCGCTCGAACACGCGGCCCAGGTCGTCCGGGGCGATCCCATGGCCGGTGTCCGACACCGTCAGCTGAAATCGCGCGTCAACCACCTGCGCCCGGACGTCGATCGCGCCGCCCTGCGGCGTGTAGTTGACAGCGTTCTCGATCAGATTGCGCGCGATGTCGTGGAACTTTGCCGCATCGGTGGTCAGCTGCTTCGCGCCGTCGCCGACCACCACTTCGATCGTCTGCTGTTTGCGCGCCGCGTGCGGCTCGAAGTCGTTGGCAATGCCGCGCAGCACCGCGTCGACATCACACGGCGTCCATTCAACCGTCTCCTGGCCGGCATCCAGCCTCGCGAGGCGCAGCAGGTCCGTGACGAGCCGCTCCATTCGCGTCGCATGGCGGTGGATGATGTCGAGGAATTTCTCGCGCGCCTGCGCATCTTCGCCATCGTCGAGCAGCGCCTCGGCGTAACCCTTGATCGCGGTGAGCGGGGTGCGCAGTTCGTGCGACACGTTGGCGACGAAATCCCGCCGTACCTGATCGGCCTTCCGCAGGTCGGTAATGTCATGCATGACGAGGACCGCGCCACGGCCCGCGGCGACCACCGGGGCGACGCGTGCGACCAAAACGCGCGTCTGGTCGCGGGTCACCGAGAGTTCAAGACCCTCGGTGTCCTCGCCGGCGAGCGCGCGGCCAATGTGATCGACGATCCCGGGGTGGCGGATCGCCTCGATGTAGGAGCGATCGGCGGAATGCTTTTCGAGCTTGAGAATGCGTCGCGCCGCGTCGTTGACCAATTGCAGACGGCCGGCTTCGTTCACCACCAGCACGCCCTCGATCATGCTTGCGAGGATCGCTTCCATGCGGGCGCGGTCGCGCTCGAGCGTCGTCACGCGCTGGCCGATGTCGTGAATGGCCTGGTCCATCGCGCGCGCGACCTTGCCCAGGTCGTCGTCGCCGTAATCGGGCGACGGCCGGCTCAAGTCGCCGAGGCTGTAGCGTTTCGCGGCCGACAGCATCGTCGTGACGCGGCCGCGGTTGACGACTTCCATCTGGGACCGTCGGGCGGTTATCACGATTAGCGTCACCAGGACGCCGGCGACGAACGCCAGTAGGCCAATGACAGTAGTGGTCACGCCGCTGGCGCAGGGTCGAGCAGCTTGTAGCCGAATTGCTTGACCGTGACGATGGCGCCGGCGAGCATCGGCACCTTCTCGCGGAGGCGGCGCACGTGAACGTCGACCGTACGCGTACCGCCAGTGTAGGAATAGCTCCAGACGTCTGACAGCAGCAGATCGCGAGACAGCACCCGGCCGCGGTGCTGCATCAGATATTGCAGCAGCAGGAATTCTTTCGCGGTGAGTTTGACCTCGTCGCCGTCCACCTTGACGACGTGGCGATCGACGTCGACGGTGAGCGTGCCGTACGACAGACGGTTGTCGGCCGGCGCCACGCGATGCGCGCGCCGCAGCAGCGCGCGGATGCGCGCGACCACTTCGTTGGGGCTGAATGGCTTCGTGATGTAGTCGTCCGCGCCCAGCTCCAAGCCGACGATGCGATCGGATTCCTCGGCCTTCGCGGTCAACATGATGATCGGGATCGCGGCGGTCGCGGCGTCGGCCCGTATCGCACGACACAGCTGCAGGCCGTCCAGGCCCGGCAGCATCAAATCGAGCACCAGAAGATCGGGCATCTCACGCTTGATGTGCGGCATCACGTCCCGGCCCGACGCTACGACAGCGGCCACGAAGCCGGCCTTCTTGAGGTAATGCTCGAGGAGGTTGCCGATGTCCGGGTCGTCTTCAGCGACGAGAATTCGCGTGGGCGGGCGCACGGCCATTGGGGGTTTCGGCGATCTTATCAGCTAGGGTATCTTTGCTGGCATGCGCGCTCTCGCCGGCACGGCCTTTTTCACCCTCTTTACGCTGAGTGTCGCCGCGCAGGTCTCAGGACCCGTGCGAAACGACACCATGCACGTCACCGTGAATACCTCGATCAGCGACACGGAAATCACCGCGGGGAAGAAAGTTTCGCTGACCTTCGACGTGACGCCGAAGCGCAACATGCATGTCTACGCGCCGGGCAAGCACGACTATCAGGTGATCGCGGTGCAGATCGATCCGCAGCCCTGGCTGCGCGTCGAACCGACCCACTATCCGCCCTCCGAGATTTATCATTTCAAAGAGCTCGACGAGAAAGTCGAGACCTACGGCAAACCATTCAAGCTCGTTCAGGACATCACCGTGCTCAACACGGCTGCCGCGAAGAAAGCGTTAGCGGCGTCGCCGCTGAAGTTGACCGGCCGGCTGACCTATCAGGCATGCGACGACAAGTTGTGCTACGCGCCGACTCGCATCCCGGTGAGCTTCACGCTGACCGCCAAGTGAGATGAGCAGGTGTCTGACGTCGGCGCTGGTCGTTGCGATCTCCGCGATGGTCTCGGCGGAGCAGGCAACGGTCGATGTGCCGGCGGTGCTGCAGCGCGCCGGCGAGCGCGTCAGCGAATACTTCGCGCGTGCGCAAAGCCTCGTCTGTCTCGAGAAGGTCTCGCTCCAGAAGTTGGGCATCGGTTTCAGTCCGGACGGCCCATCGCGTCTGGTCGAATCCGAGCTGCGTCTCTCCTGGGAGCCGACCCCGGACAATCCAACGCCGGTCGAAGCACGAACGTTGCGCCAGGTGCTGCGCGTCAACGGCAGTGCGCCGCGGAAGAAGGATTGGAACAACTGTACGACGCCCGAGCAGCAGGAATCCGAAACGCAGCCGCTGTCCATCCTGTTGCCGCAGCAGCGCGCCAAGCACACGTTCACGTTTGCCGGCCACGATCGCATCGACGGCCGCGCTGCCATCGTCATCGCCTTTCGTGAGATCCAAAAGCCCAAAGTCGACGTGTCGCTGGTTGAAGACAACGAGGATTGCGTCAGTTTCGACATCGAGGGCGGCATGCGCGGCCGCATCTGGATCGACGCCGCGACCAACGACGTGTTGCGTCTGGATCGATCGTTGGGCGGCCTCGTCGAAATTCCGCTGCCCCGTAAAGTGACGCGGCGCGGCGGCACCGCGTGGTGGACGATGGAGCGCTGGGACTCGACGACGCGATTCAGTCGTGTCACCTTCCAGGATCCGGAAGAGACATTGGTCCTGCCGATCTCGACATCGACGCTGCAGGTCACTCGCGGCGCGGGCACGCCTCGCTTGAGAACGCAGACGCAGTACATCGCCTACCGGCGATTCATGACCGGCGGGCGCGTCATCCCACCTCAATAACCGGCCGCCGGCCGGGGAACCGACATCCGAATCGGAAGGGCCGCGCTAGCGGGGCCGCAGTTGACAGCCGCAGTCGTTATCGACTAGTTTTGAGCAGTCAAAATTGCTGTTTCTGTTAATGGCGGTGAAAGTTTCGATGAGTCAACGTATTATTTTTCTGATTTTCCTGGCCATTTTCCTGCCCGTTAATGTGCTCGCCCAAACGACGACGACCATTCGGGGCGTCGTTCTCGATGAGCAAAAGGCCGCGGTGCCCGGCGCGCTCGTGCAACTCCGGCATGCCACGAGCGGCCTGCAACGTGAGACCACGACGGATGCCTCAGGCGTGTTCGAACTGCCAAACCTGCCGACTGGCACTCACGATCTGGTCGTGTCGCTGCCAGGCTTCTCGGCGTATCAGCAGCGCATCGACGCGCCGGCAGCGGCCGCGCCGCCGATCGAAGCGATCCTCAAGCTCGCGCCGTTTACCGATACCGTCCAGGTGATGCCGTCGCAAACGGCCATCGACGTCACGTCGGCGGGGACCCGTCATGCCGTGAGCATCACGCGCATCGAGCAGATGCCCGTCGCCGTGTCGAGCCGCGGCATCGAGGCCGTGCTCGTCGGATTTCCAGGCTTCGCGCAGAACGCCAACGGCGCTATCCATCCGCGCGGCGCGCACAATCAAATGACATTTCTGATCGACGGCCTGGCGATCAGCGATCAGCTGACAGGCGCGTTCGCCAATTCGCTCGATGTCGCGGTCGTGCAGACCGCGGAACTGCTCACCGGCAACATCCCCGCGGAATTTGGCAGCAAGGTTTCGGGCGTGGCCGTGTTGAACAGCCGCAGCGGCCGCGGCACGGGGCGGCCCCTGACCGGCGCATTCTCGGTGGCCGGCGGCGGATTCAAGACCGCGCAAGGCTCGCTGCAGCTGGGCGGCGAACGCGGCCGCGTCGGCTATTTCGGTTCGGTCACGACGCTGACCACCGAACGCTTCCTCGACCAGGTTTCGATCGACAACCTGCATAATGCCGGGCGCTTTGCGCGCGGCTTTGGCAGAGTCGATGTCGCGATCGACGACCGAACGCAATGGCGCACGCACGCGATGGGAGGCGGTTCGCGGTTCGAGCTTGCCAATCAGCGCTCGCAGCAAGCGGCGGGGCAGGACCAGCGGCAGCATCTCGACGACGTGTCCGTATGGACGACGCTGGCGCGCACCATCGATACCGCATCGACGTTCGAAGCGACCGCCGGCTACCGCACCACCACCGCGGAGTTGCTGCCGAGCGCGGGCGATACCCCGGTTACGGCGGCACAGAATCGCCGCCTGTCGACGATCACGCTCAGCAGCCGCTATCACCGCGGCGCCGCGCGGCACCAATTCCGTGCGGGCGCGGACTTCCAGAGCTTTCCGGTCGCGGAGCACTTTTCCATGGCCATCACGTCGCCGACCTTCAACGTTCCGGGCACCGACGGTTATAACGCCGCGCTGTTGCCGTTCGACCTGACGCGAGGCGGCGCCCCGTTCGTCTTCGATGAGCGTCAAACCGGTTCGCAGATCAGCGCGTTCATGCAGTCGACGCTCGGCTTTTCGCGCGCCACCTTCAACCTCGGCGTGCGCCATGACGAGTATCGATTCCTCGTCAACGGCAGACAATTGCAGCCGCGCGTCGGCATGTCGTTCAGCGCCATTCCCGACCGCCTCGTGCTGCGCGCGTCGTACAACCGCAACTACCAGACACCGCCGAACGAAAACCTGCTGCTGTCGAATTCTGAAGTGGCCAGCCGGCTGGCGCCCGAGAGCGTGCGAGAAGCCCTCGGCAGCGCCTATCGACCGATCATGCCGGAGCGTCAGGATGTCTACGAGGCCGGTGCGCAGTTCTCGATGGGCGGCGCAATCACGTTCGACACCGCGGTCTACCGCAAGATCTCGCGCGATCAGCAGGACAACAACAACTTCTTCGATACCGGCATCATCTTTCCGACCACGTTGAGCCGCATCGAAGTGACCGGCGCCGAAGCGCGCATGACCGTGTTGCCGCGACGGGGGCTGTCGGGCTATCTCAGCGCGACCACCGGACGCGCGATTTCGTCGCCGCCGTTCACCGGCGGGCTGTTCCTCGGGCAGGAAGCGGTCGATCTGTTGTCCGCGGGACCGTTCGCGATCGACCACGACCAGCGCCTCGGTATGCAGGGACAGGTGACGTTCGCCCCGGCGGCGCCGTGGTGGCTGAGCGGCACGGTGCGCTACGACAGCGGCCTGGTCGCGAACCCATCAGACCCGGCGGAGGTCGCGGCCGATCCTGACTTCTACGATTTGTTGCCGTATGTCAATTTGACCGCCGACGTGCCGCGCGTCCGGCCGCGCACCATCGTCGACCTCGCGACCGGCGTCGATTTGAAGGACAGTCGTGGCCGGAAGACGTGGAGTGCGCAGCTGCAGGTCACGAACTTGACCGATCGCATAGCGCTCTACAACTTCCAGTCGGTGTTCGTCGGCACCCGGCTCGTCGCGCCGCGAACACTGTCCGTGCGCTTCGCCAGGAATTTCTGATCGCAGGGCTCCCGCGAAGGCGGACCCTCGCCCGCTACGAGTGTTCGTAGCGGGCGAGGGTCCGTTACCACGCAGGCTGGATTATCGTCCGAAGAAAATCGCGACGCCGATATTCAATCCAAATTCATTCACGCCGCTGGCGAACGGCGGGTCATCTTCATCGAACATCTGCCGGCGGTAGAATGCCGTGCCGGTGAGGGCACCTCCGCCGTCGCCAAAGAACCATTTGAGTCCCGGCCCGACCGCGACGAAGGTCGGATCCTGATCGCCGCCGAAAAATCTGCCGGCTGAACCCTCGATAAACGGGATCACGGTGCCCGAGGTGTCGCCGAAGTGATAATTGACGAAACCGGCTATGCCGCCTTGCGCATCCTCGCCTTCGAACTTGATCACGTTCAGCGACGGACCCACCGACCAGCGATCGGTCAGGAATCGGCCGTAGTAGCTCTGCACTTCGATGGCCGAGCTCGCGTCGTCCTCATTCGAATATTTCCCCGACTCGATAAAACCGCGTCCGCCGAGCTCGTTCAGTCCGGCGCTGACCTGCGCCGCCGCGGGCAGCACGCCGCCGCACAACGCCGCGATCACCAATATGATTCGTGTCATCGTCAACTCCCTCACTTAGAACAGCAGCGCGACGCTCCAGCTCACGCCGAACGACTGGAAGTTGCTGTAGCCGGTTTCGTCTTCGTCATAGAAGGCGCGGTAGAAGTACGGTCCGACGCGGAAGCGCGCGCCGGATGCGCCCATCGGCACGACGACGCCGCCAAAGACCTGGAGATCGGTGTAGTCCGCGGACGGATCGTTCATCGATCGCGCGACGCTGACTTCGGCGACGGGCAGGAAGCGGCCACTGAGGTCGCCGAAGTAGTAGCGGCCAACGCCGCCGAGGTATCCGAACGCATCCGTGTCGTTGTTCTTGGCGATTCGAAACACCGGGCCGGCGGCGAACCGATCGGTCAGGAAGCGTCCGTACGACACGGTCCAATCGAGGCTCGTTGAACGGTCTGCGTCATCACTGCTGAGCTTCGAGCTGTGAAAGGTCAGTTCGGTCCCAAGCTCGTTTTTGCCTGCCCCGACCGCCTGCGCCAAGGCCGCGGGCGCAACGGCCGTCACCAGTATTGCCATTAAGGTCACCACTCTGCATCGTTGAGCCACTGTGCGTCCTCCAATAGGGGGTTTACCGACTCGCCTTGCAGATGGCGTACCAGCTAGACGTCCTTGAGCCCGTGGCCGCGGATCAGGAAGAACACTGCGACCAGCGTCAACGCGATGCCGTTGACCATCAGGACCTGCGGCGCCGAGCCGACTTGCGTGACCAGCCACCCGCTGGCTAATCCGCCCAGCGGCGACCCGCCGCGGAACGCGACCATATAGATGCTGACAACGCGGCCCCGAAGCTCGCCTGGCGCGAGCAGCTGCGCGAGCGACGTGGTCAGCGAGAAGCACATCACCAGCAGTGCGCCCGCGACGAACAGCAGCCCCGCGCTGAGCGCCGGCGACCGCGACAATGCGAAAGCCGTCATCGCCGCGCCGAACAAGCCCAGAAAAATCAGCAGCAGCCGCCCGATGTGGCGATGCTTCCCAATGTAGGCGACGACCAGCGCGCCGGTCACCGCGCCCGCGCCGGAGAACGTCATCAAGCGCGAGTAGAAGGCGACGTCCTGTTGAAACACATCGCGGGTAATGACGGGAAGGAACGTCAGCAGCGGCAGTCC
Source organism: Vicinamibacterales bacterium (assembly GCA_035626435.1). Lineage (GTDB taxonomy): Bacteria > Acidobacteriota > Vicinamibacteria > Vicinamibacterales > UBA2999 > 12-FULL-67-14b. Next base: position 25,694 of record DASPNQ010000142.1, on the reverse strand, counting down.
CAGAAACGCGCCGATGAATCCCAGCATCATCACCGCCATCAGATTGCGCGACTGGCGCACGAAGCGAAGGCCGCCCTTCATCTGGTCGACCATGCTTTCCGTGGCCGCCGCCGGTACGTGCACGTCACGCAGCGCGAGAATCGCGGCGATCACGAACAGGAACGAGATGCCGTTCAGCCCGAAGCACGCGACCATCCCGAACGAGGCCAGTGCGACGCCGGCGACGATCGGCCCGATGACACGCGCCAGGTTGAATTGAATCGAATTGAGCGCGATCGCGTTCGGGAGATGTTCCTTACCGACCAGTGTCGGGATCAACGACTGATACGCGGGACCGCCGAAGGCCTGCGCGCAACCCGCCACGAACGACAGCGCGATGACCATCCAGATTTGGATCAAGCCGGCAAAGATCAAGCCGGCCAGCACGAACGCGACCGTCATCTGGATACCCTGCGACAGCAGCATCATGTGCCGCCGATCGCGGCGGTCCGCGACGACGCCGCCGATCATCGTGAACAGCAGGATCGGCGCTTCGCCGGCGAAGCTGTCGAGGCCGAGATAGAACGCGGACGACGAACCGGTCAACGTGACGATCAGCCACGCCTGCGCGACCTTCTGCATCCACGTGCCGATGCTGGACGTGAGCGCTCCCATCCAGAGCAGACGAAAGTTGCGATGGCTGAGCGCGGCCGCGATGCGCAACATGGCCACGTTGATGCGATTCGGCAAAGAGATTCGATTTTATGCGATTATCCCCGGCATGAAGAACACCCCGTTTGGCCAAGACTCCGGCGAACGCGTCGATCGCACACGCCGCCGCTTCATGGCCGCGTTTGCCTCCACAGGCCTCGGCGCCACGCTCGTTCCCGGCGTGCTGTGGGCACGGCTGCAGGACAGCGGCGCGCAGCGTGTCTCGCTGGCGATGGTCAACGAGGCGCTCAAGCTGGCCGGCGTCGAGGTCAGCGACGAGGAAAAGAACGGCCTGGTCGAGTCGGCAAACCGAAACCTCGCAAACTACGACGATCTCAAGAAGATGCACATTCCGCCCGATGTGTCGCCGCCGTTTCACTTCAGCCCATTGACGCCGGGCATGACGGTCAACAAGACCCGCCAGCCGTTCCGGTTGAGCGCGGCGCCGTCGGTCAGGCGGCCGTCGAATCTCGAAGACGTGGCGTTCTGGCCCGTGCGTCACCTCGCCGAGCTGGTGCGCACGCGCCAGGTGACCTCACTCGAGCTCACCGAGATGTACCTGTCGCGTCTGCATCGCTACAACGCGCTGCTCAACAACGTCGTCACCTTCATGGACGACTACGGCCGTGCCGAAGCGAAGCGGGCCGATGCCGAAATCGCGGCGGGGAAGTATCGCGGCCCGCTACACGGCATTCCGTGGGGCGCCAAGGACATCATTTCGGTGAAAGGCTACAAGACGACGTGGGGATCGGCGCCGTTCAAGGATCAGATCCTCGATTACGACGCCAGCGTCGTCGAGCAGCTGCGCGAGGCGGGCGCGGTGCTGATCGCGAAGGTCACTACCGGTGAGCTCGCCGGCGGCGATAACTGGTTTGGCGGTCAGACCAAGAGCCCCTGGGATCCGACCCAAGGGTCGAGCGGATCGTCGGCCGGCCCGTCGTCTGCGACTGCGGCCGGATGCATCGCGTTCGGCATCGGCACCGAAACGAGCGGTTCGATCCTGAGCCCCGCGGCGCGATGCGGCTTGGCCGGACTGCGCCCCACCTTCGGCCGCATCAGCCGCTACGGCGTGATGGCGCTGTCGTGGACGCAGGATCGGCTCGGACCGATTTGCCGCTACGCGGAGGACACCGCGATCGTCATGCACGCGATCGCGAAGCCCGACGGCCGCGACATGAGCGTCAGCGACGTCCCGTTCAACTGGAACGCGCAGTTCGACATTCGCAAGCTGCGCGTCGGCATCATCCAGGAGTCGTTCGATTCGATCACGAACGCGTCCGCGAAGGCCAACGCGGATCACATGCTGGCCACGTTCAAGCAGCTCGGCGTCACGCGGTTCATCCCGATCACCGTACCGGAGTTCAGCACCAACACCGGCAGCTTCAACGTCGAGCGGACGGCGTATTTCGAAGAGCACGCGCGCGCCGGGCGCATGAAGGGCACGCGCGGCGGGTCGCAGACCAACGGCTATCTGATTCCGGCGCCGCTCTACCTGCAGCAGCAGCGGGCGCGAATGATGATGATGATGGCGCTGCAACAGGCCACCGCCCATGTCGACGTCTATATCGTCGGCTCGAACAACACCGGCGTCGGCGGTCCACCGGCGCGGCCGGCCGGCGCACCGCCGGAAGCGCCGCGTCCCCCACAGGACACTCGTCCGCAAACGCCGACGCAGCGGCACTTCGGCTACGCCAACCTGGCGGGGTATCCCGCGATCAACCTGCCGAACGGCTTTGCCGACACCGGCAGCCCGACGAACGCCGTCATCTACGCGCAGCCCTTCCGCGAACAGGAGATCATCGCGCTCGCAAAGGCATATCAGGACGCCGCCGGTTTCCACTTGCGGAAGCCGACGAAGCTGGATCAAACGACGACGACGTCACAAGAGTAAAGCGGAGAGCGGCGAGCGTGAGCGGACGAACGGGCTCACCTCGTAGATGAAGCAAGCGTGTGTGCCTTCTACGGCCGTGGCCTATTTGTTCTGTGCTTTCTGTGGCCCTGGGCTATCTGTGCCTTCTGCGGCCCTGGTTCTGAGCTCTGTGCCTTCTGTGGCCCTGGCGCCTGTGGTTTCTGTGCCTTCTGTGGCCCTGGCCTATCTGTGCCTTCGGTGGCCCCTGGTGTAATTCTCATCTCGGCGGCACGCGACGCCCCGCCGCCTGGCGCGGGCGTCACGACTCGAATGCGCAACGTGCCGGCCGCCGCGCGATCCGAAGCAGATACATGTGCGACGAGTGTCGTCGCGCTGACGTCAAACGTCGGCCGCGTCTCGCCGTCGATTTCCACCAGCGAGGTGTCGGCAAAATCGGCGCCGGTCACGGTCAAGCGGATGGCAGGCCCCCCGGCCGTGATCGTTGTGGGAGCGATCGATATCAGGCGCGGCGCCGGCGGCGGCGCGGTGACGGTCAATGGCGACGATGGCGACGTGCTGCCGAGCGGCGTCTGCACGCTGACCTGACGAACCCCGACGCGACTGATATCCGACGCAAGAATCGATGCGGCGATTGTCGCCGCCGACATGAACGTCGTCGCACGTTCCTCGCCGTCGATGCGAATGACGGAGCCCTGAACAAACCCCGATCCGCGCACCGTCAACCAGAACCCAGTGTCGCCGGCGACCACCGCCGACGGCGAGAGACTGCTGATGGCAGGTCGTTCGACTGCCGGCAGCACCAGCACCAGACACGCAGTCACTCGCAACACACCATTCATACCTGTCTGCCTGTCCTGCCTGTCTGCCTGTCTGCCTGTCTGCCTGCCTGCCTGACTGCCTGTCTGGCCTGTCTGCCTGCCTAATGCGTCATCGCATACAGCAGAATGTTGATGCCGACTGCGTAGGCATCGGGCGAGAAGCGATAGAAATAATCCTTGTCCTCGCCTTCGCGTTCCCACGGGTCCGGCAGATCGGTGTTGTGCACCATCAACACCATCACGCGGCCCTGTTCGTCGACGATGCCGCGCGCGGTGGGCGGCGCGCCTTCCTGATTCCAGCGCTCGATGATGTCGCCGGTGCGGCGCCAGGTTGCAATCGACGCCATTTGCGGCATCTGCGTGACGGGGAACATCGTTTTCCACATCGCGTGATCGATCGGCGGCGTGAGGTCGATGGTCCGGTACACCGCGGGCGGCAACGCGCGCGCGATTTCTTCGTCGAACTGCTCGCGTCCCCACATCCCGTGATAGTCGGCGACCAGCAGGAAGCCGCCTTTGATCAGGTAGTCGTGCAGCCGACTGATCTCTGCCGACGTGAACCGCGCGGTGCCGGCGTCCTGCATGAAGATGAACGGGCACTGAAACAACGCATCGTCGGTGAGGCGCACGACCACGGCATCCGGGTCCTGACCGCCTTCGCCGTCGTCGGTCATCTTGACGTGGATTTTGGTGAGCTCGGAGAGACGGATGCTGAAGTTGATGTCGGCGCCGGGGTAATCGGTGGCCCAGCCCTGCTTCTCGCGGTGATCGCTGCGGAACATCACGCGGCAGAAATTGAAGCTGCCCGAAAACGTCGTCGCGGTGGGAAATCGCGGCGGGGTGCGGCCGCCGTAACCGCCGACCCAGATTTGGGCGGCGGCGGTGCCGGCGACGAGTGCGATAGCGACGACCGTCGCGATCAGCGTTCGGCGTGGACGCAGCGTCACATCGGCGATTATGGCGGGTTTCACGCTGTTTCTTCCAGCTTGATCTTCGCTTTTGTTTCGCTATAATGGCGAAAGTTCAGCGAACAGAGGTGATGTCATGGCCGCCCGCGCCGCAGTAGAAGCCCTTCTCAGAGAGAAAAAGCTCGATCGCACCCTCACCTCTGCACTTCCCGAGCGTCTGGGCGAAGACGCCGTCGCACCACTCGACACCGCGGCGCTGGATCGCGGGCTTCCCGGTGGCCTGCCGCGAGGCCAGGTCTCGGAAGTGGTGGGACCCGCTTCGTCCGGCCGCACGAGCGTGGCATGGGCCGCGCTTGCTGCCGCGTCGCGCCGCGGTGAATCGATGGCGCTCATCGACACGTTCGATCGCTTCGATCCGCCGACGGCGCAAGCGTGCGGCCTCGACCTGTCGCGGCTGCTGTGGGTGCGCGGCCAGGCGATTTCGAAAACCGCCGGCGCGATCGATCCGGCCTGGCTGCCGGGCGTGCGCGCGGTCCATGGTCCCGGCACCTTCGTCGAGCGAGTCGTCGATCGCGCGATCAAGGCATTGAATCTGGTAGTGCAGTCCGGCGTGTGCACGCTGGTTGTGATCGATTTGATCGACGTGCCCGCAACGGCGCTTCGCCGCTTGCCGGCGTCGACATGGTTTCGCGTCGAGCGCGCGATTGAAGGCAGCGACACGGCGGTGTTGATTCTCGCCGCGCAACCCGTCGCACGGAGCAGCGGCGGGCGGTCGATGGTGTTGGACGGGAGCCGGGAACCGGGAACCGGGAGCCGGACGAACGCGTTCAAGACTTCCGGCTCCGCCTTCCCCGCAGTGGAGAACCAGACCAGCGTTGCCGCTCCCGGCTCCCCGCTCCCGGCGACCGGTGTGATGTGGACCGGTTGTCACGATCGCGCTCGCCGCTTCACCGGCATACGCGGCCGCGCCAGCATCAGCGCGGCGCGCTCGGCGCACACCCACGCCGTCGCGATCGAGACCGTCGTCCTCAACGCGGTGTAGTCGAATGTTTGCCGCTCTGTATGCGCCGTCGGTGCCGACGACGGCGCTGATCGACGTCGCCCGGAATTTCACGCCGCGTTTCGAGACGGTCGGGCAGGTCGTGCTGCTCGACGCCAATGGGTTATCGCGCCTGTTCGGCAGCGCGCAGGAATTAGGAGAGCACCTTCGCGATGCGGTATCGAAACTATCTCCTGGCGATACGCTGCCACGTATTGCGATTGCGTCCACGCAAACCGCGGCGACGTTATTAGCGCTTGGCAGTCCCGGCCTCACCGTGGTGATGCCGGGTAAAGAAGCCATTGCGCTCGCGCCGCTGACCGTCGGCGTGCTCGATGCGTTCGAGCGTCTATCAACTTCACTCCCATCTGCCGCCAGCCCGACGCCGCAGACGCCAAGCTCCGATACGTCCGGCTGGCATCATCCGCGCTCGACGCATCAAGCCAGTCGCGGCACCCGCGCGCGCCGCAGTCCCGGCCACGGTGGACGGGCGCCGGAGCACCGGCTGCTCGAGATCCTGACCAAATGGGGGATTCGGACGCTCGGCGCGTTGACCGCGCTGTCCGGGCCGGAGCTGCACGAGCGTCTCGGCGAGCGCGGCGTGCATTGGCAATCGCTGGCCCGTGGTATCGACGCCCGGCCGATGGTGCCGTGGGTCGATGAACAACCGTTCGAAGCGGCGCTCGAGCTCGAATGGCCGATCGAAGGACTCGAGCCGCTGTCATTCGTGCTGGCGCGACTGCTCGAACCGCTTGCCGACCGTCTCGAACGAGCCGATCGCGGCGCGGCCGTGCTCTACACGTCGCTTCGATTGACGTCGCGATCGGTATTCACGCGCACCCTGCAACTGCCCGCGCCGATGCGCGATCCGAAGACGCTGCGCACGCTGATCCTGCTCGACCTCGAGTCGCATCCGCCGGATGCGCCGATCGACATCGTGCGCGTGCTGATTGAACCCACGCCCGCGCGAATCGTGCAATGGACGCTGCTCGAGCGCGCCCAACCGGCGCCCGAGCAAGTGTCGACGCTGGTCGCGCGCCTCGGTGCGTTGATGGGCGAGGGCCGCGTCGGCTCGCCACGCACTGTTGACACCTGGAAACCCGGCGCGTTCGCGATGTCGGATTTCGGCGCGCGGCCGATCGATCCCGCGCCTCGTGCCGGTGCCCTTGCCCCGCCATCACGGCACGGAGGATCGGTGACGGAGACGTCATCCGACGCATCGCATTTGAACTCTGCGTTGCGGCGGTTCCGTTTTCCAATTCCGACGCGCGTCGTGGTCAGCGAGGGACGTCCGGTACGCGTGCAGACCGATCGTCAGGGGTTCACCAGCGGCGCGATCGTGCAGGCCGCCGGTCCATGGCGAACGTCGGGCGATTGGTGGGGCGAGGCAGGACGGGGCAGCGAGCCGCATCGGCACGACCAGCCGGCGCCGCCGCACGCGCCCGATTCGCACGCGCCGTGGGACCGCGATGAATGGGATGTGGCCATGGCGGATGGAACCGTGTATCGATTGGTGGTCGAGCGCGACGTGGGGCAATGGTTCCTGGAAGGCGTTATCGATTAGGACGCGCCACGAACGCGACACACGACGCGTCGGCGACATGCCAGTGCGGCTGGACGGCACTGGTGATCCCTCGCTGCCGTGCGTGCGCTTTCCGTGGCCCGTACGTGGGCCGTGTATATCGAGCTTCACACGTCATCAGCCTTCAGCTTCCTGCGCGCGGCATCGTTGCCGGAAGTGCTCATCGATCGCGCGGCGACGCTGGGGTACCCGGCGGTGGCGCTGCTCGACCGCGACGGCGTGTCCGGCGCGCCGCGCTTTCATAAGGCGGCGCTCGCCGCCGGGCTCAAGCCGCTGATCGGCGCCGAGCTGACGGTCGAAACCGGCCGCCACGCCAGCCGGCCGTCGGGCCCGCAGGGGACGACGTTCACATTGCCGGTGTTATGCGCATCGCAGGACGGCTGGAAGAACCTGTGCCGCCTGTTGTCGCGCATGAAACTGCGCGCGCCGAAAGGCGAAGGCGCGCTGGCGATCGACGAGCTCGACGGCTTTACCAGCGGCCTGATCGCGATGCCGGGCCGCCCGTTGCTGCACGCCGAACGCTTCGGCGTCGGCGGGCTCCTCGATCGCATCGTCGGCGTGTTTGGCCGCGGCAATACCTACGTCGCGGTGCAGCGGCACCTGCAGCGCGATCAGGAAGACGACAACGACGCGCTGGCGTGCCTGGCGGACGCCTTTCGCGTCCCGATCGTCGCCACCGGCGGCGTCGCGTTCGCGACGCCCGGCGAGCGGCCGTTGTTCGACGTGCTGACGGCGATTCGCGAGCACGTGCCGTTGATGCGTGCCGGCCGCAGGCTTGCAGCCAATGCGGAGCGCTATCTCAAGCCGCCGGCGCAAATGGCGCGGTTGTTCGCCGATCGCCCGGCCGCGCTGCATGCGACGCACCAGATCGCCGAGCGCGTGCAGTTCACGATGAACGATCTCGGCTACCGGTTTCCGAAATACCCGATTCCCGATGGCGAGACCGAGATGTCGTTCCTCCGCAAGATCACGGACGTCGGCGCCCGGCACCGGTATCGTCCGTACCACGATCGCGCGCGCGCGCAGATCGCCCGCGAGCTTGATCTGATCGAGAAGCTCGATCTCGCCGGCTATTTCCTGATCGTCTGGGACATCGTCAATTTCTGCCGGCAGCAGGACATCCTCGTGCAGGGCCGCGGTTCGGCGGCCAACAGCGCCGTCTGCTACAGCCTCGGTATCACTGCCGTCGATCCCGTCGGCATGGAGCTGCTGTTCGAGCGCTTTCTGTCGGAAGAGCGCGGCGAGTGGCCGGACATCGATCTCGATTTGCCGAGCGGCGACCGCCGCGAAGCGGTGATTCAGCACGTCTACAAAAAATACGGACAGCACGGGGCGGCGATGACCGCCAACGTCATCACCTATCGTGGCAAGAGCGCGGCGCGCGAGGTCGGCAAGGCGCTCGATCTCGATGAAGGCCAGATCGATCGCCTGGCCAAGGTGATGCATCAGTTCGAGTACATCGATCCCGAGGAGACGCTGGCGCAAAAGCTCGCGGAAGTCGGCATGGCGGCGACCGAGCCGCGCGTGCGCCACTTCGCTGAGTTGTGGCGGCAGATGCAGGACCTGCCGCGGCATCTCGGCCAGCATTCCGGCGGCATGGTGATCTGCCAGGGCGAGCTGTCGTCGGTCGTGCCGCTCGAAAACGCGAGCATGCCCGGGCGCGTCGTCGTGCAGTGGGACAAGGAAGACTGCGCCGACATGGGGTTGATCAAGGTCGACCTGCTCGGCCTCGGCATGATGGCGGTGCTGCAGGATACGTTGCGGTTGATCAATGCGGGCCGGCAACCGGGAACGGGGAACCAAGAACGGGGCACCGGGAGCCGGGAACCGGGAACGATGCGTGCCCTCGCTCGCGAAGCGAGTGATAGCGGCGTCGCGCCGAAGCGGCCGTTCGGCCGCGAATCGGATCCATTCTCCGACCCCCGTCAGTTCCCGGCTCCCGGCTCCCCGCTCCCGGACCGTGGCCCGCTCCCGGTTCCCGGCTCCCCGCTCCCGGACCTTGCCCCGTTCCCGGCTCCCGGTTCCCCGCTCCCGGAAGAAGTGACCCTCGCCTCGCTTCCGCCCAACGATCCGGCGGTGTTCGAGATGCTGCGCGCGGCGGACACGATTGGCGTGTTCCAGGTGGAATCACGCGCGCAAATGGCGACGCTGCCGCGGATGCGTCCCGACAACTTCTACGACCTCGTCGTCGAAGTCGCTCTGATCCGTCCCGGACCGATCGTCGGGCAGATGGTGCATCCCTACCTGAATCGACGGGCCGGCAGGGAAGCGATTACGTACGATCATCCGCTGCTCGAGCCGATCCTCAAGCGCACGCTTGGCGTGCCGCTGTTCCAGGAGCAATTGCTGCGCATGGCGATGGCGGTGGCCGGCTTCACCGGTGGTCAGGCGGAAGATCTGCGCCGCGCCATGGGCTTCAAGCGATCCGAGAAGCGCATGAAGCAGCTGGAAGGGCTGCTGCGTGACGGCATGGCGAAGCACGGCATCACCGGCGAGGCGGCCGACAAGATCGTGCTGTCGATCACCTCGTTCGCGCTGTATGGATTTCCCGAATCGCACGCGGCCAGCTTCGCGCTGATCGCGTATGCCAGCGCCTACTTCAAGGTGCATTATCCGGCGGCGTTCTATACGGCGCTGCTGAACAACCAGCCGATGGGGTTTTATCATCCGGCGACGCTCGTCAAGGACGCGCAACGCCGCGGCGTCCGCTTCAATCCGATTGACGTGCAGGTGTCGCAGTGGGATTGCACCGTCGAATCGGACGGCGCCGTGCGTCTCGGACTGCGCTACGTGCGCGGCTTGCGAGCCGAGATCGGTCAGAAGATTGCGGCGGCTGAAGGCCGCAGCGTGAGGACCGGCGGCGATATCAAGTGCCCGAAATGCGGCTGCGACGATCCGTCGATGATCGAGACGGCCGCCGCAAGGCCGACCGGCTCCTCGCACCCCAGGCCGGGAGCCGTGACCTCATTCTGCAACGTCTGTTCTCATGATTGGACGCACGCGGCCGCCGCGGTCCAACGGTTTTCTTCCATTGACGATCTCGTTCGCCGCGTCAACCTGCGCCGTGATGAGATTGCGATGCTCGCCGAGATCGGCGCGCTCAATTCACTCGGTCACGATCGGCGATCGGCCATGTGGCAGGTCGAACGCGCCATCCGTCCGGCAGGTGAGATGTTCGACGAGAGCCGGTATCCAGCGGCGACTGGCCAGCACAGTCCGCTCGACGAGATGAACATCTCAGAACGGCTGATTGCCGACTACACCGGCACCGGGCTGACCGTGGGACCGCACCCGCTGACGTTCAGGCGGCAGGAGCTGGCGATGCGGGGTGTCGTGCCGGCCATCGAGCTGCCGCGATTGCGCGGCGGCAGGCGCGTGCGGACCGCCGGCATGGTCATCACGCGTCAACGGCCCGGCACGGCGAAAGGGTTCGTCTTCTTGACGCTCGAAGATGAAACCGGCATCTCGAACATCATCATCCGCCCCGACCTCTACGCCGCCGATCGCCGCGTCGTGGTCAACTCGTCGTTCCTGCTCGTCGAGGGCGTGCTGCAGAACCAGGACGGCGTCACGTCGATCAAGGCGGAGCGGATGTCGCGTCTCGAAGGCATGCCGGACGAGGCCGCCATCGATTCGCACGATTTCCACTGACTCGTCTTTACTTCGACGCCACGAACATGATCTCCACGAGGCCTTCCTGGCCGACCAGGCCGGTCTTGACGGTCGCGCGCGCCGGAAAGTCCTTGCCGATCGCCGCGCGATACGCGTTGTTCATCGCCTGGAAGTACGACGCATCCGTGATGTAGACGACGGCGTCGACCAGATCCGCGAAACTGAAGCCGGCGGCCTTCATCGTCCGCTCGATGCGCGCCATCGCCTCCGCGGTCTGCGCCTCGACGTCACCCTTGTTGGTGGCGTTGTTGCCGAGAATGCCGGCGACATAGAGCCGGTTGCCAACCTTGATCGCGCTGCTCAGCGTCGCGCTCGGCTTGCCGGGCGATCCGTCCGGACCCGGTGTCGTGATCACTTCCTTGGGCCCACGCACCGCGGTCGGTGTCAATTCGACCTTGTACTGCGGCCCGGGCAAACCGACGATGACCGTGGCGCGCGCCGGCGGGTTCTTCGGGAAGTTCGGCACGTAGGCCTTGTTCATCTCGCCAAAGGTGTTGACGTCAGTCAGGTAGACGCGATTGGCGACGATGTCGGCAAGCGTGAACCCGGCGGTCTTGAGGATTTCCTCGGTGTTCGCGAAGATCGTCTTGACCTGCGTCGTCACGTCGCCGTCGACCGGCTGGTTTGATTTCGGATCGCGCGACACCTGGCCGGAAATGAACAGCGTGTCGCCCGAGCGAATCGCGTGGCTGTACGGATTGGCCGTGGACCATCCCGCCGGATGTACGATGACCCGCTCGCCTCCGGTCGGCACCGCGATCACCGCGATTTCAACCAGCGCATTGGGCACGACGAAATCGGCGACGATGGTCGTGCGTGTCGGCGGATCTTTCGGCCAGGTCGCCCGCCATACCTCGGTCATCGCCGCGGCATCCGCGGCATTTTTCAGATAGACGGTGGCCGCCACCACATGCTGCAGGCTCGAGCCGGCCTTGGTCAGCGACTGCCCAAGGCTATTGAGCACACCTTGCGTCTGCTCTTTGATGTCGCCCTTCGCCGAGAGCGCGCCCGACACGTAGATCAGGCCGTCGGCCTTGACGGCGGCACTCAGCGGCGCATTGCCGCCGCTTGGGAATACTTGACGCTGGCCCTCCACGATAACCCCCAGCTCCGCCTTCGCCGGGGCGACGACGGACACGCACGCGAACAAAACCACACCAGTTGTAAACCGTCGCACGATGCACCTCTCGCGCGACAATGTATCATTTCCGTCGATGGCTGTTTCATTACCGAAGATTGAACGGAAAAAATCCAAGTTGCACGGTTACGGCGTGTTCGCACTCGAGACCATCAACAAGAACAAACGGATCATCGACTATGCCGGGGAGCTGATCTCCAACAAGCAAAGCGAATCGCGCGAAGACCGCTACCTCAAGAAAGGCTGCATCTGGGTATTTCGCGTCAACCGCAACTGGAGCCGCGACGCCGCGGTCGGCGGCAACATCGCACGGTTCATCAACCATTCGTGCACGCCGAATTGCTGGATTGAAGTCGACGGCAAGACCCGGACCATCTGGATCCGCGCCTCGCGGCAGATTCGAAAGGGCGAGGAGCTCGTCTACGACTACAACACCGAAGGCGACAAGGTCATACCGTGTAAGTGCCGCCCCGGCTGCAAGACCAAGCTATGAAGCCGCTGAGCGCGGCGACCCTGCTCCTGGTATGTGCGGTCGCCGTCTCATTGCACGCGCAGCAGCCGGCCGTCTTCGTGCGCGCACTCGACGATCCGCGGGATCGCCGCGAGGTCCGCGGAGACCTGCTCGACACGCCGGTGTTCCCCGGCTCGATTGTCAAGATGCTGTCGCTGGTGTCGGCGCTCGAAGCCGGGATCATCACTCCGCGATCCCAGTTCATGTGCCGGCGCGCCGCTCAGGCCGATGGCCGGGCGGTGCCATGCGCCCATCCTGATCTCAGGCGGCCGCTCAGTCCCGCAGAGGCGCTGGCCTACTCCTGTAACGATTTCTTCGTCTCGCTGGCGCCGAAACTGTCGCGCGAATCGCTGAACGTTACACGTGTGGCTGCGGGCTTGCCGCCGATCGCCGGCGGGACGCCGCTGGCGTCGGCGATCATCGGGATGGCGGGCCCCAAGGCGACGCCGCGCTCGCTGATTGACATGGCGGCGCGCCTCACCGCGTCTGGCAAGGACACGGCGGTGCCAATGCAGCCGCAGACCCGCGCCGTTCTGATCGATGGCTTGCGAGGCGCCGCAAGTTACGGGACGGCGGCGGCGTTCAAGGCAGCCGGAATACCGGCGCTGGCCAAGACCGGTTCGATCCTGATGCCGAACGGAATCACCATGGGCCTGGTGGTTGCGCTGATGCCAGCCGACAAGCCCGCGCGCGCGATCGTCGTCGCGGCTCCGGGTGCCTCGGGCAGCGACGCGGCGGCGATTGCGGCTGATGAATGGGGGCGCGAACGATCCGAGCGTCAGCGCCCCGCAGCCCTCGCACGGCCGCCTGATAACCGCCGGGACACCGCTGGCGCCGTGATCCGATTGGGACGGAGCGCGCCGGGCGGAGCAGTGAGGGTAGAAACGCTGCGTCTCGATGACTACATCGCCCAGGTTCTGGCGGGGGAGGGGCAGCCCAAGGCCGGCGACGCGGCGCAACAGGCGCTGGCGATTACCGCGCGCACTTTTGCGCTCGCCAATCGCAATCGTCACCGGCGAGAGGGGTTCGACTTGTGCGATACCACGCACTGCCAGGTGGTCCGGGCCGCGACACCGGTGACGCGCCGTGCCGCCGATACCACCAGCGGACGCGTGCTGTTGCATCAAGGGCAGCCGGCGTTCGTGTTTTACTCGGCATGGTGCGGCGGCCAATTGGAGCTGGCGTCGCAGGTATGGCCTGGCGCGACCGACTATGCCGCGTCGCCAACGCGGCATGATGACGCGTGCGAAGACGAGCCCGGGTGGGTCAGCGAGGTCCGGGTCGAGGAGCTGGAGCGCGCGTTACGTGCCGCCGGCTTGCGAGGGTCGCGGTTGCGAGAGCTGCGGGTGCTGACACGCAACCCGTCGAAGCGCGTCGCGCGGCTTGCAGTCGACGGCTTCACGCCGAACGAGATCACCGGCCATGATTTTCGTATGGCTGTCGGCCGCGTCGCCGGATGGCAATCGATCAAGAGCACGTCGTTCGAGATCGATCGCACGAGCACCGGCTATCGCTTCAAGGGGGTCGGCTTCGGCCACGGCGTGGGGCTGTGCGTCGTCGGCGCCGGCAAACGGGCGTTGCAAGGCGCGACCGCTGAACAGATTTTGCGCTTCTACTTTCCGGGTCTGACGATCGGCGGTGCCCCGAGCGCCATGACGTCAACGACAGCGGTAGTTGCGCCGCCACCGGCGGTCACTGCTGCCTCGACGCCGGATGTCGCGCTCGCTCTACCGGCCGCCGAAGAACGCGAGCGGGCGGCGCTGCTGTCGTTGATCCGGCGGAGCCGTGATGACATCGCCAGGCTGACCGCGACACCGGCGCCCGCGCGGTTGCGCGTCACCGTTCACTCGACGGTCGAGAGTTTTGGTCGCGCCACCGGACAGCCATGGTGGGTCTCGGGCGCGGCCGACGGGGCGCAAATCGATCTGCTGCCGATCGCCGTGTTGCGCCAGCAGGGCCAGCTCGAACGGACCATTCGTCACGAAGTCGCGCACGCGCTGCTCGATGCGGCGCTGTCGAAACGGCCGATGTGGGTCCGGGAAGGCGCGGCCGCTTATTTTTCGCGCCCGCAACCAACGCCGCCGGCGCCCGCATCGCGCGGCTCGTGTCCGAGCGACGAGGAATTGTTGCGGCCGCTGTCGGCGGGCGCGCAGCGCGACGCCTACGCCAGGGCCGAGGCCTGTTTCGCGCGCGCCATCGCCGACGGCAAGCGCTGGGACCAGGTGCGTTAGGAGTCGGCGGCGACGACCGTCGTAGCTTGGCTGCGCGTCGCCTCGTAAATGATTAACGAGGTTCCGATAGCCAGCAGCAGTGCCGACACCGTCAATTTCACTGCGATGAACGCAAATTCCGCCGATGTCGGCGGCAGGCCGTCGGGACGCCACGGCAGCAGGAACATCCATGGCACCGCGATCAGCGCCACGAACCACACCGTCGACGCGGCGATCGCCCGCGGGCGCAACGCTCGACGGAGCCAGGCGGGCCGGCGCAGCGCGCTCCAGCCTGCCGACAGCATCGCCGCCATCAACGATAGCGCCAGCAAACCGCCGATCACCCATCGCAGCCAGATCGCGGCGTAACGAATCGCGCTGAACAGCCACGCGATGTCGTCCCAGCCGAGTCGGGCGATGAATATCGCGCCGATCTGACCGCTTCGCATCGCCACCCACTGCTCCGCACGCGTCGTCAACCACCACATCACCGCGACAATCAGCGCCGCCGGAATCACGGAAGCGATCGACGACACGGCGCGGCGCAGACCGGCAGCCGACAAGCCGCGAGACCAGATGTCAATCGCGCCGTTGACGACGAACGACGCGACCAGCACCGTTGCGGCGAGCAATAACCCCGACGTCAGCAGCGAGATGACGGAAGACTCCGGCGTGATCAGGAACGACCAGTACACGCCGGCAGTGATCGCCGCGCCGATCAGCAGCCACGTGGTGACCAGCAGCAGTCTCATCGTGGCGGCACCGCGATGCTGAAAGCCTGCGGTTCGGAGGAGGCGTGGACGCCAGGCACGTACATCGGCGATACCTGCGCGGGAATCGCCCGGAACTGTCCGGGCGCGATCACCTTGACGAGATAGCTGAACTCGTAACGGCCCCGTTCGAACGATTCCTGAAAGAACACCGTGCGCGAATCGCGGTATTCGACTTGTGAGCCCGACCACCAGGATTCCGGCGTCTCACGCTCGAGCGGATACGCGGTCGTATCGCGAATCGCCTCGACACCCGCCGGCAGTGGATCCTCGATGGCGAGATACCGCCACTCCGGTGAGCCCGCCACCGTCAGGCGCACCGTCAGCACGTCGCCGGGCGCCGCCGTCCCCGAGAATGGTGTCTCGCGGTAGACGATGCGGTCCTTCACCCGGACTGGCGACAGCAGCGAGTACTTCCGTGTCAATGCGAGTTGGCGCGATCCCTGCCGCGCGTCCGCGGTTGCGGTGTCGTAGTACACCGCCGCGGCGGACCAGTACAGTGAGCCGGCGTTGTGTTTGACGAGACGGATTTCGTTGGCGCCGGTATTTGCGGGCGCCGAGATCACGATCGGATCCGACGCTGTCAGATCCGCGGCACTGAACGAATGTTTCGCGACGGGCTTGCCATTGATGACGACGTCCACGGAAAACGGCTGGGCCGTCTCGCCGCGGGCCTGCATGAATGCGAGCAGGCCGTAGATTGCCATCGCCGTCTGCTTGGTCGAGCTCCAGTAACCCGCGGTGCGATTGAGCATCAACCAGCGGACGGCGCGCTCGATGGTCGGGTTGTTGGGATCGCGCTTGACGAGAGCCTGAACGGCAAACGCGGTCGCTTCAACGCTGGTTTCCGCATGGTCGAACAGCAGCGGATCGTTCGCCACCGTCCACCACGACACGTCGCCCCGCGTTTGGGCTTCGCCGAGAAGTGCCGTGGCCAGCTCGCCGCCGCGCGGGTCCTGTGCCTCGTCGAGCAGCAACAGCAGCAACGCTCGCCCGTAAGCGCTCATCCGGCTGCGCATCGCCCACAATTCGTTGCGTGCGGCGTCGTGCGCGTACTCACCGTGTGCCTCCTCGCCAAACCATTGCAGGGTCGGTTCGCTGCCGGCGACGCGCTGCAGCACGTACGCTTCGTAGGCCTTCAGGTCCGGCTCGACGCGCGGGTAACGCGCGTACAACTGAGCCAGCTGACGCGCACCGTTGGCGATGCGATTCGTATCGACCTTGGCGCCGCTGCGCCGCGCCTCGTCGAGCCCCCATAGCGCATAGGCCGTCATGAACGGATGGTTGGCGTCACCTTGCCACCATCCCCAGCCGCCATCGGCATGCTGGAAATCGTACAGACGCAGCAGTCCCGACGACGTTTGCCGATCGAGCGAGGACAGCCGCTCAGTCGGTGCGAGTTTCAATTGCGTCAGCGCGCGCGTGACCAGCAGGTTCGGGACGAAGCTCGACACCGTTTGTTCGGTGCAGCCGTATGGATAGTCGGTCAGGAAATCCAGCGCGC
Source organism: Vicinamibacterales bacterium (assembly GCA_035626435.1). Taxonomy (GTDB): domain Bacteria; phylum Acidobacteriota; class Vicinamibacteria; order Vicinamibacterales; family UBA2999; genus 12-FULL-67-14b. The sequence goes on along the minus strand of DASPNQ010000142.1, from coordinate 8,982 downwards.
CCAGCACCGAACCGGCGAGCGACGGCGCCAGGGAGACCGCGATCGATCGCGCCGCGGTATTCGCCCCCGACGGCATATTCACCGTCGTGGTCGTCTCGCCGCTGCCAACAATGGAGCCGCTGTGCCCGACCTCGCGGCGAATGCCAAAGGGCAACACCGGCACCGCTAATTCGACGGTGTCGACGTCGGTTTCGGTACGTGCCGTCGCTGTGACCGTCGCGGCGCCGGGCGCCTTCGCGGCGAATCGCCAGTCGTCACGCCGTTCGGTGCCGCTGGCCAGCGTGCCGCTGGTGCCGGCGTGGGTGCCGACCGCGTCGAGGCCCGTGGCCTGGACCGCCACCTGGGCGGTGCGTTCGTCGGCGCGGTAGTTATGCACGAGCGTCGGCACGACGACCTCATCGCCCTCGGTCAGGAAGCGCGGCGTGATCACGCGGACGATCAGGTCCTTGGTGGTCGTCGTTCGCGCGATCGTCGTCCCCGCCCGCGTGTCCTCGGTAATCGCTCGCGCAGTTAATCGCCACGTCGTCAGGGCATCGGGGTAGGTCACCGCGATCCGTCCGCGGCCTTGGGCATCGGTGACGAGGTCGCCGACCCAGTGAATCGCGTCGGGAAATTCCTTGCGCACCTGCGCCTGCACCGGCTTGTCGCCCTTGAAGTCGGCGAGTGTCGACGGGCGCCGGCGGCGGCCGGTGAGCTGAAGGCGATCGCGTCCGGAGAAGCCGGTGAAGTAGTAGCTGCTCGAAAATACCGTCGACACGCGTGAGTATTCGCGTCGATGGAAGAAGCGCACCGGATCGGGTGTGTCATCCGGCTTCACGCCGTAAACGGCTTCGTCGATCACTGCGAGGCTGACTTGCGCGCGCACCGGTTGCCCCGCGGCGTCCGTGACGCTGACGGTGAACACACCCGGGTCGCGCGGTCGCGACACGGCCTGTTCCGCGGTGACGGAAACCTGTAGCGTCTTCGATGTCGCCGCGACGGACAGCCTTCGCTCGGCGCGGTTCAAGCGCCCCTCGCGCAAGTAGACAATGTTGACGAAGACATCCCCGACATCGCCTTCCTCGATCGGCACCTGAATGGCCTCGGACGGTGTCGCGCGGATGACCCGGAACCACGACACATGCTGGCCTTCCTTCGTCACCAGCACTGGACCGACCACCGTCTCGCCGCGGACCATGATCGTCGCCGACTCTCCAGGCTGATATGTCTTCCGATCCGACAGCAGCTCGAGATACCGATCGCCGGCGTCGGCGCTGAATTCGGTGGGCCCAGGTACCCAGAGCCAGACGTCGTCGCGAACCGTGCGATCGCCACTGCGCGCCGACACCCGCACGCGATAACTGCCGCTGCGATTCGGCAGTGTCACCGACGCGGCCGCAACCCCGCTGGCGTCGCTGGTCGCCGTCTGCGTCGCAATCGTCGTCACGGTCGGCTCGGTGTAATAGCCGCTTTGATACTCGAGGAACTCGAGCGCCACGTTCAGGGGTACGTTGGGTTGCGCGGTTCCCACGTAATCGACGACACGAATAGAGATCGGTACGGCGCTGCCTGGGCGATGAATGGCATCGGTGGCCCGGGCGGACAACAAGAACGCGCCATAGGTCGCATGAACGATCGTGCGCCCGGATACCTCGCGGTTTGCGGCATCGGTGACCTGCGCCTCGATTCGCGCACTGTAGTCGCGTCCTTCTTCGTCGACACTCAGCGGAATGCGGATCTCCGCCTTGCCGTCGGCGTCGAGGCGCACCGTGCCCTCAGCCGTCTGGTTGTCGCCGTACCAATAGCTGTCATCGCCGCCCTGGACGTCATCGTCCCACCGGAGCGGCGAATAGTACGGCTGTTGATTGACGACCCATCGAACCCTGGCGTTGGCGACCGGTTGGCCGAAATAATAGCGAGCTTGGATCGTGGCGATCGCCTCGCGTCCCTGCACCTCGAACCGTGACGCCGGCGTGACGATCACCTCGAACTCGGGCTTGCGATATTCCTGCACTTCGAATCCGCCGGTGCCGATCGCATCGCCGCTCTGCACGCGAATGGTGTAGAAGCCGAGTGCCGCAGTCGACGGCACTGCGAAGCTGGCCTGGACCGCTCCGAAGCTGTCGATCTTGCTCTGGCGGCGGAACACTACTTTGTCGTTGGCATCCGAGACCACGAGCTCGGCATCCGGTCGATCGAAGCGCGCCAGCGCATCGAGATGGCGCCAGCGCAGGATCGCCTTGAAGTGAACAGTGTGTCCGGGCCGGTAGATCGGCTTGTCCGTATAGATGTAGGCGCTGAGCTCACGCGCCGGTTGCGCCAGCGTCCACGCGCCCGGATCGGTGACGGCCACGTCGGTGCCGCATTGCGCGATGCCAACGACGTTCTCCGAGCGGTCGTCCGGCAACGTCACTTCGAGTAAGCCGTCCGCGTCGGTCACGCCCTCGGCAATGGGTTGCTTCGAAAACAACACGCGGACCCGGCAATCCTGGATGGGCTCGCCGCTGAAGCGGTTGGCCGCGAAGTACAACATCTGGCCGGGCGAGGTCTTGGTGACGAGGCCAACGTCAGTGACGATGACGATCGTGTACGCGCGCAGCAGCTCGTTCACGGCTTCGACGACGTACAGACCGGGCTGCTTCAGATCGACGGGAACGCGGCGGACCTCTGGATCACGCCGGTTCGGCAGCAACTCACGCCAGGTCGTCACGACCTGATCGGTGTTGAGCAGCGGGACCTGCGCAAAGGTGTTGGCGTTCAGCACGACGCGCTGGGATACTTCCGCCTTGTCGTTGACGGCCCGTCGCGTCGACCGCAGCTGGTGGCTGGCCTGCGCTCGCGCGAACTCGCGCACACGTTGGCGTTGATGGCGCTTCCAATCCGCGAACCGCTCAATCCAGGTCCGCTCTTGCTCGACGCGCGGCTGATCGGCGCCCATCTGGTGGGGATTGTCGAGGCCTGCGAAAAACGCGAACGGATCGCGGACCCGGTAGACGCGGAAATCGAGGCGCTCGATGCGCTTGAAGGTGAGATAGAAGTGCGGCGCGTCGCGCGTGGTGAACGCTTCGCTCGTCGACAACGAAAACGCCGGCCGTTCGTCGTCGGCTCCTTGCGAGAATGCCGGCGCGGCCCAGACCGCGAGCATCACCAGGACCAGACAAGGGAGCGGCCGCCGCAGGCGGAATACCGATTTCATAGCATCGCCAGGCGGAACGCGCCGATGAAATGCTGGTTCCCGATGAGCGGACGCCAGCGCGGCGACGGATGCTGGGTCAACGTCGACAACCGTACTTTGCGAACTTCACCGGGCCCTGCGTCGATGGGGCCCGTGTGGTAGACGATCCAATCCTCGCCCTCCGCATCGAAGTGCGATCGGCCGATGAACACCATCAGGTGATCCGGCTGCTGCTGACCCGGTTGGCGAAAGTACAGCAGATCGCCCGGCCGCAAGGCGCGCACGTCACGGCCGATCGGGATCGAGTTGAGGCGAATCAAGGTCTTGGCATCGGCGAATTCCGCATACCTCGGCGTGCGGCTGTCGCTGACGCGGAAGAGCGGCAGGCCGTTGGCGCCGGCACGCACCGGGGATTTCACGTCGGCGAACTGCGGCGTGAACGGCAAGCCCGACCGCCGCAGCCATTCCGGCGTATGCGCGCGAACGGCTTCCCGCACCGCGTGCCTGACGAGCGCGGCGCAATCGCTCACATCGTCGGTTTGACGTTCGAACTGCGCCTCCGCCAGCAGCACGAACCAGGCACGAAACGCCGCGCGATCGGCTTCGTCGGCCAGCCGGATTTGGGCCGACGCCGTACCGGCTGCCAGCCAGGCCGCCGCGAGCATCACGAATGCGCGTTGTCGCACGCGTAGCATTGTGCCTGAAACCCGGGCCGCGGCGCAGCGTCTCACGGAGTATCATCCTCGTATGGCCGGCAGCTGAGGGCCGGCGGCGCGAAAGCGAAATTTATGCTGATCAAGAAGGCTTCGGATCTCCGGGAATCGGACGTCACTCCCAAAGAACTGTTCTTGCGCCGCCGCGAATTCATTTCTGCGGCCGGGGTCACGGCGGCGGCGGTCGCCACCAACGGTTTCGGCCTGCTGAATGGCGACGGCAGCACGCTCGCTCAGAATCCGAACGCCCAGAAGCTGACCAATCTCAAGAAGAGTGGCTTCAGCACCGACGAGAAACTCAACTCGTACAAGGACATCACGACCTACAACAATTTTTACGAGTTCGGCCTCGACAAGGCCGACCCTGCCAAGTACGCGCATACGTTGCGGCCGCGTCCCTGGAGCGTCGTCGTCGAAGGCCAGTGCGGTAAGCCCGGGACCTACCACATCGAAGACATCATGAAGTGGGCGCCGCTGGAAGAGCGCATCTACCGGCTGCGGTGTGTCGAAGCGTGGTCGATGGTGATCCCGTGGATCGGCTATCCGATGAGCGAGTTCTTGAAGCGCTTCGAGCCGACGTCGCGCGCCAAATACGTGGAATTCAAGACGCTCGTCGACCCGAAGCAAATGCCGGGGCAGACCGAGCCGGCGCTGCGGTGGCCGTACACCGAAGGGCTGCGGATGGATGAAGCGATGCACCCGTTGACGCTCGTCGGTCTGGGCCTCTACGGTGAAGTGCTGCCAAACCAGAACGGCGCGCCGATTCGCCTCGTCGTGCCGTGGAAGTACGGCTTCAAGAGCATCAAGTCCATCGTCCGCGTGCGCTTCGTCGAAGACGAGCCGTTGAATACGTGGAAGCAGCAGCAGTCGGCCGAGTACGGCTTCTACGCCAACGTCAACCCGCAGGTCGATCACCCGCGCTGGTCGCAGGGCAGCGAGCGGCGTCTTGGCGAATTCTTCCGCCGCAAGACCTTGATGTTCAACGGCTACGGCGATCAGGTCGCCTCGCTGTATGCGGGCATGGACCTGCGTAAGTTCTACTGACGGCTGAAGGCCGACGGCGTGAATTCGACTCAATGGCGCCGACGGGTGTTCAAGCCCGTCGTCTGGGTAGTTTGTCTCGCGCCCCTCGCGTATCTCGTTTACAGCCTGTCTCTCGATCTCGGCGCAAACCCGGTCGAGACGATTACCAATTTCACCGGCATCTGGACTCTGCGATTGATCGTGGCGACGCTGGCGATCTCGCCGCTGCGCTGGTTGACCGGGATCAATCAGCTCGTCAACTATCGGCGCGTGCTTGGACTGTTCGCGTTCTTCTACGGGTTCCTTCACTTCATGACGTTCTTCTTTTTCGATCATCAGTTCGACGTCGCCGGGATGTGGGAGGACGTCCGGTTGCGCCCGTACATCACCGCGGGGTTTGTCGCATTCGTGCTGATGATCCCGTTGGCGATGACGTCGACCAACGGATGGATTCGCCGCATCGGCGGCAGGAACTGGAACCTGCTGCACCGGCTGATTTACGTCAGCGCGATCGCCGCCGTGCTGCATTACTACTGGAAGGTCAGTATCAAACTGCCGCCGACGAACCCGCGTAACTACGCGATTCTCGTCGCTGTGCTGTTGGGCTGGCGCATCTGGCGTACCTTTGCCCGCAAGCGCGCATCTGAGGTATAAAACGGTCTGACATGCAGAACGTTCTGGCCAGCTGCGCGTGTTGTCGCGTCGGAGATGCCTCCGACGCCTGTCGTGCTGTGTCCAGATAACGCCGCGTGAAGCCTCGCGGCTTCAACGTTCGCAGACGATTCAGGGCCCGGAGGTGAAAACCTCCGGGCTTTTTCTTTTGGGAGATGGGTATGAAATCGTTAATGACAGGTGTTCTGGCACTGATGCTTGCGCTGCCGGCGCTGCACGCGCAGCAACCCGCGCCGCCGCTCGCAGGGCTGTGGGACGCGGCCGTGGTCGTCAACGGCCTCGAAGTGCCGTTCCGGTTCGAGATTGCCGGCGATGGCGCATCGATCAGCGGCTCGTTCTTCAACGGCGGCGAGAAGGTGACATCCACAAGCGGCAAATTGGAGAGCGGATTGTTGACGCTCAACTTCGATCATTACGCGACGGCCCTCGAGGCACGGCTGGTCAACGATCGGCTCGCCGGCGTCTACCATCGCGCCGTGGGGTTCTACCCGTTCTATGCGAAGCGCTTTACGCCGCCCGCGGCGTTCCCGAACGAAGTGCCGCAGATCGACGGCCTGTGGACGATCGGCAATGTGAACAGCAACAAGGGCGAGTCCGCGTGGCGGTTCATCGTGCGCCAGTCGGGCGCCGAAGTGACCGCGGCCATCCTGCGCGTCGACGGCGACACTGGCGCGCTCGCCGGCACATTCCGTAATGGCAAGTTCGTCGTCAGCCATTTCTCGGGCGCACGGCCGTTGCTGCTGGAACTGACGCCGCAGCCGGACGGCAGCCTCGAGATCGTTCGCAACCGCACCGAGAAGATGATTGCCGTCAAAGAAATCGACGCGAAGCTGAAAGGCGTGCCGGAGCCGACGGATCCGTCGCGTCACTCCAGCGTCAAGAATCCCACCGAACCGTTTACGTTCGCATTCCCGGATCTCACGGGCAAGATCCTGGCGAGCACCGACGAGCGGTTCCGAAACAAGGTGGTGATCGTCAGCATCAGCGGCAGCTGGTGCCCGAACTGCCACGACGAGGCGCCGTTCCTCGCGGAGTTGTACCGCAAGTACCGTGCGAAGGGTCTCGAGGTCGTTGCGTTGTCGTTCGAGGAGGAGGCGCAAAAGGCGAAAGGCTATCCGCGGCTGCTCGCGTTCAACAAGCGCTACGCCGTCGAGTATCCGGTCCTGCTGGCCGGCGACCAGGCGGACCTGCAGGAGAAGGTGCCGCAGATTCACAACCTCAACTCGTTTCCGACGACCATCTTTCTGGGAAGGGACGGGCTGGTGCGTGGCGTGCACGCCGGGTTTGCCGGGGCGGTCAGCGGCGTGTTTCACGATAACGCCAAGGGAGAGATCACCGCGACCGTAGAGCGGCTGCTTGGCGAAACGAGGAAGACGGACGAACGGCAGTAAAAAGCGTGTTACTATGAAGGCTCGGATCTTGCCCCGTGCAGCCGCCTGCCGGTCGAACGAGCCTTCACTGACTCGCTTCTCCTGACTACAGCTAGCAACGAGACGAAATCCCAGGTGCCGCCTGGTTGATGCGCATGTCGCGCATCGTCCCGAACGCCAATCGCGTCGCGACTGCGACCGAGGAGTCAGAGAAATATGGGTCGAAAACTTTACGTTGGAAATCTGCCTTATCAGACCGATGAGGCTCAGCTGGAACAGATCTTCGCGCAGTGCGGGAAGGTCGATACCGTGTCGGTCGTTCGCGACAAGATGACGGGCCGCGCCCGCGGATTCGCATTCGTCGAAATGAGCACGGACGAAGAAGCGCAGGAAGCGATTCGTCAGTTCAACACCGCCGATTACGGCGGCCGTCCGATGACCGTGAACGAAGCGAAGCCGCAGGAAAATCGCGGCGGCGGTGGCTTCGGCGGCGGCGGTGGCAACCGCCGGTCAGAGTCGCGCTGGTAACCTAGCGCCGCGGCGAAGCGCCTGCTTCGCCACGTTCGAGTTCGGCGATGCGCGCTCGCGCTTCAATGCGCAGCCGCATCGCCGCATTCGCAATCGCCGCCTCGCCATGGCGTTGCACCTGCGGCAGCCGCCGATCGATCGCCTCAATCAAGTCATTCAAGTCGCGGATAATTCTGCTGTTGTCGACGGCAATCATGATCGTTCGCGCGTCAGCGATTCCACCATCGCGATGTCGAAGGCGCCCCGACGAGCAAGCTTGGATTCCACACCTGTCCGCACCGCAAACAACGCCAATAACTGTTCGCGGTCGGACGCTTCGCCGCGGAGCAGGTGTCGGGCGACTGACACTTCGGGCAGGCCGGCGGCGAGCCCAGCGGATCGTTGGGATCGGTTCTGTCGGATTGACGCCGCGAATCTGGCACGCACCCTCGCAAGAATTGCGCTTTGATGAGGGCGGCACCCGGAAGTGGGGGTCGGGCTCAGGAAAGCCGAAACGGCCCCACCAGTATGACGGATACTCGGGCATTCTCCTAGCAACACGACCGTAGCTAAAAGTTGAGCTGCGTGCGAATGACAATCACGTCCTGAGCCGGACGTCGCGTCAATCCGCCGTCGAATGTGGTCCGTTCGAACGTCACGTAGTACTTCACGTTTCCATTCGGATACCAGTTCGCGGCCGCGGTGAACGACCTCGCTTCACGGCTCGCGGTTGCCGCGGCCAGTTGCGCGCCGAACGCGCCCGGATCGACGGTGACCGCCGCATAGCGCGCCAGCAACTGCCACGCGCCCCAGTGACGTTCGCGAGGGTTGAAACTGTGCTCCGGCCGAACCGCGCCGTATGACACCGCTTCACCGGTCGGGATGATCGATGCGGAAATCTGCCAGCCTCGGTTTTCGAGTTCGGCGACCTGGCCGGCGCGCGCCACGGTTTGCGTCGACTGCGTGAACTCGGCGAACGCGCCAAACGACTTGTAGTAGTAGTAAAGCGCCGGCGCGACGCGCGTTCGCAACCCGGCGGCAACGGCCTCGCGATCGTACGAAAAGTAGGTGTGACCGACGGACGTTCTGAACGCCGGCAGCGCACCGGTTTGGTTCCCCGTCGAGCCGCCAAGGTGGACACCCAAGCCTTTGCCGAGCGCGACGCGGATTCTTCCGGCCAGATCTTTCGCGTCGCCGGAGTCGTGTTCAGCCGCCAGGCTGGTGCCGTCCGGGACGCCGTTGAAGACACCGATCGCGTACGACACGCGTGAGCCCGCGAGGTCGCCGAGCACCTGGACGCCGATATCGCGGTTTGGCACCAGACCAGAGGCCAGTGATCGTTCAGGGAACCACAGGAACGCATCGCCCTGCAGCAGCTCGTAGCCGACGGGCGTCTTGTCCTTGCCCGTACGGATGCGCAGTGCCGGCGCCCATCGCAGCTCGAGGTACGCATCGGGCACCGTGACGTTGCCGTTGCCGAAGTCCGGCATCAGTTTGAACGTGAAGAACCGCGTCAGTTGCCCGGTCAACGTCGGCCGCAATT